>CANQKO010000005.1 GCA_947624505.1 uncultured Bacilli bacterium
TGTTAGCCGTTTCTGCTTCGATATTTGCATAAGATCCTCTGCTAATATTCATTTTTTCTGCTATTTCTGCTTGTTTTTTCTTCGCCCATTCTTCTTTATTAAAAGGTTTAGGGCTACTATTTTGACTTTTATTAGTGTCATTTAAAATGTCATCAAAATTCATATTACTTTACCTTTTCCTTTCTTTTTTTCTTATTTTTAGGTTGTTCGTGTTTTGATTCCTTATTTGGAGTATCTTTCTTTATGTCAGATTTTTCTAATTCTGTCTTTTGCTTTTGTTCTTCTTTAATATTTTTGATTTCTTCTCTTACAGATGGCTTATCTTTAGAATTAGTACCCACTTCTGACTTGTTTTTGTTGGTTGATGAATGCTCGGACAGAGGGCTTTTTTCCATCTTTGCAGTTTGGGGGTTTGAGATTTCATTTTCCTCTTTTTGAGTAGGTTTAGATAAAATATCATCCACCAATTTATCTTCAACACTCTTAATTTCCATACCCATATCTTTTGCTTCTTTGTCATTACGAGTTTTAGTAATTTCATTTTTAATAGTAGCCTCGTCATAAGATGATAACTTAAATCTTTTCACAATACGGTTAATTTTAGAAGCGTCTTCTGCTCTGGTCATAATATCAACCATACCATCAAAGTTTTTATTGTTTTTGTCAATTAAAGCAGTAAATAAAACACCATATCTTTTTGCTTCTTGTTGGAATAGTTTTAAATCTTCCGTTTTAATAGAAAATACTTTTAATTCCTTACCAGACTTTAACATTTTATTTAAAGTCGTTTTCCCTTTTGTTTGTTTTCTATCTTTTGATAAAGCATAAAGACCTGCTATAACATTTTTGGTAAGTGATCCAGTAATTCTTAAAGCATAGTCTGTCCCCTGTAATGACATTCTTACAATAGATTCAGCAGCGTCACTTGATGAGTTCATTTTTGCTCACCTCCTTTCCATTGTTTTCTTCAAATTCTTTAATATCTTTCTCCACCTTTGGAGTTCGTTCTTCTATTCCATCACATAAAACCACCTCCTCTCGTAATGGCTTAATTTTATTAGAAAGCATATCTATTTCATTTCTTATAGACTGCTTTTCTTCTGGATTTTTAGATTTTTTGTGTTTGTACCACAACTTATCTCGTTTATCTAACAACTCGTCTAACTCTTTTGTCTTTTGTTCCTTAAACGCAAAAAATTGCTCGTAAGTATCTAATTTGTTACTCACGAGCAATTCAGTTTGCTTCGATATTTTATCTAGTTCTTTTAATTCTGCACGAATTTCTGGCGATAGCCTTTTATTAGGATATTCTGTTGGAAACACTTTTAATAAATAACAGTAATGCAAGTATAAAGCATATAAGCCTTTATGTTTTTGTTTATGATATGGTATATAAGTTTTTTTACTTTTATTTTTTCCATATTCTTCTATAAAAGGCTCTCTTACTGCGTGTTCTACCTCTATTCGTTCCTTAATTCTTTCTATACTATAATCATAGCCAAAACTTCTTTCTATTCTTATGTGTTTTTTATAAGGATCACGCCTTACACTTAATCTTGTGCCTCGATATATAAGTTCATAGTCCATTGCTTTCATTAAGCATTCAAAATCCTTATATGAATATGCTTGTGCAATGGCTCTATCAATATCTTCTTTTGTAGTAGTATAATAATTATTTTTTTCAACATAACTCTTATAGTAATTCTCATAATTGATATTACTATTTTTACAAGGCTTTTCTTTTAAAACAGAAAGTCCGTATTCTTCACATAGTGAATCTGATAGTTGCCTTAATCTAGCATAAGTTTCTCTTTTATCATAATACCTTTTGCCATCTTTAAAACTAACAGAATTGATTACAAAATGATTATGATAATGCTTTGTATTAAGATGAGTGCTAACAATTACTTCAAAACGATCGCCCCACATTTCTTGTGCTAATTTAACACCAATAGCGTGTGCTTGTTCTGGAGTAACTTCGCCCTCTTTAAAAGACTGGAATGCGTGAAAGCCTAATATTCCTCCAGTTTTATTATATTGCTTTTTAGTTAGTTGCATTTCTTCGTAAGCACTCTCAACACAACAATTTAATGCAGATACATAATATTGTTTTTCTGTTTTAAAATCTGCTTCTGCATACTCATCAAGATTATGAAGTTCATAGTATGCTTCTTTGCCATAATCACTATTAAGAGTTTTTTCAATATTAGTTGTATAATCAATAACGTGGTCTAGTCGTTTTTCAATTTTCCATATTCCTGTTGTAGCAATTATTATCACTCCTTTCAATTAACACTTTAACTATCTTTCGTAGTTATCTCTTTTATGATTTTTTTCAGTAGAATTTAAGTTTTTTTCATTTAGTTTTGCTTTCATTTCTTTTTCATAGTTATTTATCTGTTCCATACTTAACCACTCTGGCTTTTCTTCAAGTTTATTATAAATTTCTTTCATTGCTGATATTTGATTATCAACATTAGAAGCCCATAAGTGTTTTTCATATCCATTACCATTTCCTAAAAAATATTTGCAGTCTGATTCAAGCCTACTTAACATTTGATAAAGAAACTCTGGCTCATTATTATCTTTAAAATATTCCTTATCCATTGTCGCTCTCCTTTGGTTGTGGTAATAAAAACTCTTTTTTAATTTTTAACATAAACTGATTCCATTTATCGGCTTCTTTTTTATATAATGGATAATCAACAAAGTTAAGTGAGTTTGCTTTGCGTGCAATTTGATTAAGATTATTTCCTATTGCTCGCATTTCGTTCATAACTTCATAAAAGCGATCGTCTGGTTTTTCTCTTGGCTCAAAACCTATAATAAAATTTCTAATAAGTTCTGATTCATTAAGTCCTACTTTTTTGGCTTTCTTTTTTAAAAGGGTTGCTTCCTCTCTATTGAGCCATACTTGTTTTTTGATATTTCTAGTTCTCATCTTGCACCTCCGACTTTTCTTTTTCTAATTGCAAACATCTTGCTTCCATTTCATTTATTCTATTGATTTGTAAACAACACATTAAAGTAGTCATTGCTAGACCACCAACTATCATACCTAATATAAAAAATAATAATTCTTTCATCTTTAAATCTTCCTTTCTAAAGTCATAAAAGATTAGCACAAAATAGCACTAATCTTCTAATCGTTTTATTATCTTTATTCTTATAAGGGGTTTTGGGGTTTTCCCCATATTAGAAAACTTACGGGAGTAGGTTTTCAGTGCTGGCTAGGACATTGTGTCCTAGTCAGAGCCTAGTGTTCTAAAGTACATCTTCCACATTCTGAACAAAAGAATTTGCAATTTTTACATTCGTTTTCTTCAAAAAAATCTTCTAAATCTTCATCAATATTCTCTTGTTCTTCGTTCATTTCTTCTGCTTCAATTTCAAAATAATCGGTAGATAAATCTGGAATTTCTATATCAAGTTCATCAATTTTATCAAGAAAATCTTGTACCATTTCCATTGCAATTTCTTCATTTTCTGCTTCTACTTCTACCTCAATTTGTTTAATTTTTTTTGCTTGAATTTTATATTTTTTCATATCATTTAATCCTTTCCCTAATAAATTTTTCTTATCAACATAGCCTGTAACTTTTAATAAATTTATAAAATCTATATCTAAAATTTCGCACATATTGATAAGTGTAATTAAGTTTGGAACAGTTCTAATTCCGTTCTCAATTCTTGTAACTTCTGGTTGGCTTATGCCTATATGTTGGGCTAGTTTATTTTTAGAAAACCCTTTTTCCATTCTTTTATTTTTTAAAATGCTGCCTAACAATAAATAATTAAATCTCATAATTTTATCTCTCTCTTTCGTTTATTTTTTTATTTTTAATACCTAATTTTTCGCATAAAAAATCATTGACATCTTTCCCATTTGGTACTGGACTATCAATGACTTCATATTGATCTTGTAATACTGTTTTTAGTGCTAATGTCATACTTCTACCTGTATAATCATTATCTAAATGAAGATATATCTTTTTAATTTCTGCGTGTTGATTAAGATAATAATTTAATGCCAAAGGTACTTTAACATCTTCAATTCTAGGAGGTGCTTTATAAACTCCTGCTAAAGATAAAAGGTGTGTATTGTACCATTCTTTATCATTTAATTTTAATAAAGTAGCATAAGAAAGTAAGTCAATAGCACTTTCAAAAAGGTGTAGTGTATCGCTTTCTTCTATGGATTCTAACTTAAAAGAAAAAGCCTTATGGCTTCCTGTTACCTCTTGCATATATCTACTTTCATTTGTACCTCTGCACATTGCGTATCGCACTTTCTTATCTTTATCATATCCTAAAAACACAACATTATTGCTTTTATTTTGCTGATAAATTAAATCATTATCTATACATTCTTGTATAATGCTTTCATCAATTCCACGACTGATAAGATATGCCTTTACCCTATCATTATTCGGTGCTTTATCTGGTAAATAAAGCCTATCTGGAACTGTTTTTTTATTTGTTTTATATATCTTTGGTGGTGTAGTAATAACATTTCCTACAATAGTTTCTACTGCTTGTAAGAAAGAATAATCTCTTACTTTTATAAGATATTCTAATGCACTTTTACCACCTATACTTTGTGAAAACCAATACCACATTCCGTTTGATATTTTCAAACTATCGTGAGTACGAGTAGTATAAGTTTCTCTACTAAAATGGACTAATTCTTCTGGCTCATAATTTCTTAAATAAGTAAGAAGATCCATTTGCTTTGCTCTTTGTATTACCTCTGGTGGATAATATGCCATAAATATTACCTACCTTTCTTGTGCTTTTTGCTTTTGTTTTTGGACTTTTTCTATCTCGTCTAGGGTATCATAAATACTATCTTCTAATACTTGATGAATACCTGCGTCACAGTTCATCCACCCTTGATATAGTTCTTCCAATGGCTCTTTTGTTTTGCCTAATGCCTTAATTTTATCTATATCATAATGCTTATATTCTGGGTAAAAATCGCCCAAAATTTCTTCTTTGATTACTTTTTGATAAGCACCCTCAATAATTTTTTCTGGAGGTTGTTGCTTTAAATTATCTATAAAATCGTTATATTCTTGTTGCATTTTATTATATAGATTTTCTCTTATTTTCATTTCTTCCATAATTTTTTTACCTACCTTTCTTTTATATTTTTGAAATAAAAAAAGAGCGATAATAGTTGTAATAACTAAAATCGCTCAATAGATTATCTCTCATAATCCTTATCGTTTTTATCATAATTCACTTCGTCATCATCTGCTAAATCAATAACTTCCTTTTCTTTTTCAGCCAAATTTAACAAGATGTTTACTTCATCAAGTCTTTTAGATTTTTCTTTTAATTCGTCCTCTTGTTTAAATGGTCTTTTCATTTCTTCTTTAGCATTTTCATATTGAACTTTAACATCATCTAACTTTATTTCTTCGTCTTTTAAATCTTCTGGAAGTCCATCTATAACATTATTTATTCTAGTAATATTACCAAGAGGATCTGTTCCAAGTGTCGCACAATGTGTTAATTCATTTTTTAAATTAAGATAAAAATGTTTAAAAGTAGAGTCATATTCTAATTCCATTTGGAAACCTCTATAACTACCTATATCTATTTTTTGTGTAGAAGTTATTGACTTACACAATTCAATAATCTTTTCTCCTGCTTGTGCTTTGTCTGTATAAACTACATCTTTAATAGTCATACTTACAAACTTTTCTTCACTATTTGGAGTATTATTTTTTGCACATTCTATATCATTTTTAAATGCTTCTATTCGGCTTTCTAGCCTTTTAATTTCACTTGGATAGAATTTTACAACTCTATCTTCTATTGCATAAATTTGACTTAAATGTGTCTGTTTTAACAACTTTAATTTAGCAACTTCAGTATCAAGTTCTGTCTTTTCTATGATAAGAGGATTACCTGCTGCAAGTGCTTTTATCTCGGCATAAGAAAGTGCAGTTTCGTCAATATCTTCTGCAAATCGGACTGGAGTTTTTGATGTCATTATCTGTGAAATAAATCTTTGTTTATTCTCTACTAACTGATAAAGATATGCGTCAAAAGTTCCCTCTGTTACATAACGATATATATAAACTTCTGGATTTTGATTTCCCTGTCTGATAATTCTTCCACTTCTTTGAATTAAATCACTAGGTCGCCACGGACAGTCTAAATCGTGTAATGCAATTAGTTTGTCTTGACAGTTTGTACCTGCACCCATCTTTTGTGTACTTCCCATAAGCACTCTTGTTTTACCTTTTCTAACACTAGCAAACAATTCTTTTTTTCTAATATCTGTATTAGCATAATGAATAAATGTTACCTCATCATCTGGTACACCCATATCTAATAACTTTTGTTTTAAGTCATCATACACATTAAATTTTCCATCATTATGTGGTGTAGATAAGTCACAAAATACTAACTGGGTAAGTTTTTCGTCCTCGTGTTCTTTCCATATTCTATAAATATTATTAGCACAAGTTGCTACTTTACTTTCTGGATCATCTGGCAATAACTCATTCATAAGTCTTTGGTCTAGTGCTAACTTTCTACCATCATTTGTTATCTTCAGCATATTATCAGTAGAGGAATCAACTTGTTTATTTCTAACTCTTTCTGCTCTTTCTGATAGTTCTTTTACCATTTCTTTTTGTATTTCTGTTGGTTTAACAACAACATTTTCATAGTTTGCTTTAGGCACAGGTAAATTTAACATCTCGGCAGTTTGTATGTCTGCTACCTCTTTAAAGAGTGACATAAGTTCTGGTAAATTATAGAATTTTGCAAAACGAGTTTTGGCTCTGTAACCTGTTCCCTCTGGTGCTAATTCTATCGCCGTGACTGTTTCGCCAAAGGTCGAAGCCCAAGCGTCAAAGTGTTGCAAGTTTCTTTTTTCTAGTTCGCCATATTGCAAATATCGTTGCATTGTATATAACTCTACCATTGAATTACTAATTGGAGTTCCTGTTGCAAATACAATACCTTTTCCTCCAGTTAGTTCATCTAAATATCTGCATTTCATAAATAAGTCAGAAGATTTTTGTGCTTCTGTTTGTGCTATTCCTCCAACATTTCTCATTTTTGTGTATAAAAATAAGTTCTTATAATAGTGTGCTTCATCAACAAATATTCTATCAACACCAAGTTCTTCAAAAGTAACCACGCTATCTTTTCTCGTTTGGTCGTTTAATTTAGCAAGTTTATTTTCAAGTGTCTTTTGTGTTTTTACTAATTGTTTTACTGTAAAATTCTCGGCGTGACTATTCTTTAAATCTTGTATGCCTAACATTATATCTTGTATTTGTTTCTCTAGTATTATTCTCTGTCTTTCAACAGACATTGGTATTTTTTCAAACTGTGAGTGAGATATAATAACAGCGTCATAATCTCCAGTAGCAATTCTGGAACAGAATTTTTTTCGGTTAGCAGTTTCAAAATCTTTCTTTGTGGTAACGAGAATGTTTGCACTAGGATAAAGTTGTAAGAACTCGGAACTAAATTGTTCGACAATGTGATTTGGTACAACAAACATTGATTTATTACATAATCCTAACTTTTTAGATTCCATAGCAGCAGCGACCATCTCAAAGGTTTTGCCTGCCCCAACCTCGTGGGCTAGTAATGTGTTTCCACCATATAAAACTCTAGCAATAGCATTGATTTGATGAGGTCTTAAAGTTATTTCTGGATTCATACCGTGAAATTTAATATGTGAGCCATCAAACTCACGAGGACGGTTACTATTAAATCTTTCGTTATAGATTTTACTTAATCTTTCTCTACGGTCTGGATCGTTCCATATCCACTCATTAAAAGCAGATTTTATTTGTTCTTGCTTTGCTTGAGCGATAGCAGTTTCTTTTTTATTTAATTCTGCTATTTTATTACCATTTTCGTCTGTTGTGTAATCATATACTCTAACATCTTTTAAGTTAAGTGTTTCTTCTATAATTTTATAAGCGTTAACTCTACCTGTTCCAAAAGTAGAATAGGACTTAACATTTCCTCTATCACAGTTTTTACCCTCAACATTCCATTGTCCTGTTGCTTCCATATAATGCACTTTTACATTTTCTTGAACATTCCAAGATGGTGTTAAAAGATAGAATATAAAATCTCTTACTACATCTTCTGGTAGCCAAGTAGCACCAAGTCTAACGGCAATTTCACTAGGTTGTAAATCTTCTGGTTGTACCTCCTCCAGATATTTAACATTTACTTCAAATGCAGGATCGTCCTTTGCAAACTCTCTAGCAATTTTTAATTTTTCACGAACATTACCACTTAAATATTCATCAGCCGTTACCCAATTATTAGGCTCGCCATATTCTGGAACATTAAATATTTGCCCCTCTAAATCTTTTATCATTTTATCCATATCTAAATTACATAGTTTTTGCATAAATGGTAAATCAACTCTTGCTTTTTCAGATATAGAAACAATTAAAGCCTCATTTGCAGTATCAACTTCTGTTATCTCTTTATGTGGCAATATTGTTCTTTTAGTAAACATATCGGCTTTTCTTTTAAGTTCTTTATTCTCATCTAATATCTCAAGTGAGCATAACAAGTAAAAACTACTATCATTAGAAAAAGCAGAGGTATTGGCTCTGCTATTTATTAGACCGTATTTCTTTGTAAATCGGTCATATAATCTATTTAATTTTACTTGCTCGTCTTTTATTTCCGAATCTGGATAATCTTCTGTTTGTAATTCTAATAAAGTTCTTACACATTCTCTTATTTCTATTAAGCCCTTAATACGGTTTTCAGTAGTAAGTGGTAACTCTTGTGGATACATTCTACTATTTTCACGATAATAGATTTTATCGTCAACTAAAGTATATGAGAAGTTTCTAACATTACAGTCGGCAGGAATAGATAAATCTTCGTCATCTTCGCCTATATCGTCTATTTCATATTCCTTTATTTCAGCGTGTATATTTTGAATAGCACTATTTAATTGTTCCTCTAGTGATATATCATTTACAGGCTTACAAGTAGAATCCATACCATATTGTGTACTTACCATTTCCATAGTACCACATATCATATCTGGGTTATCCACAAAATACTTATTCATTTTTATACCATTTTCATCAGTATCTAAATATACCCAGTCTGGCTCTAAATCAGTAATGGAATCACGCTTTTGTAAAAAGATAATATCAGCAGTCGCTTGTGTTCCTGCATTATCTTTAAAAGTTGTATTTGGTAATCTTATAGCACCTAACAACTCGGCTCTTTGTGCTATATATCGCCTTACGCTAGGATTTTCTTTATCAAGAGTACCTTTACTTGTGATAAATGCTACTATTCCACCCGGACGCACCTTATCAAGTGTCTTGGCGAAAAAATAGTCGTGAATAAGAAAATTATTCTTATCGTACCTTTTATCTAATAACTTAATACTATTGAAAGGAACATTACCAATAGCACCATCAAAAAACGAATCTGGTAAGTTTGTCTTTTCAAAGCCCTGTACTGCAATAGAAGATTTTTGATATAACTGTCTTGCTATTCTACCAGAAATACTATCTATTTCAACACCGTATAACTTACAGTCTTTTAAAGTATCTGGTATCATACCAAAGAAATTACCAACACCACAAGCAGGCTCTAGTATATTGCCATCTTTCATACCCATACTTTCTAATGCTTTATACATTGTACGAACTACAACAGGTGGTGTATAAAATGAGGTAAGTACAGAATCTAATGCCATTTTGTACTCATCTTCATCAAGAATATTTTTAAGTTCTAAATATTCATTTGCCCAAGCACTATTGTTTTCTTCAAATGCTTGTGATAAACCTCCCCAACCTACATACTGCGAAAGTATAATCTGTTCTTCTGGAGTAGCAAATCGATTTTCTTTTTCGCAAAGTTTTAGTACCTTAATTGCTTCAATATTGCGTCTAAATTTTTCTCGATCACTACCTACACCTAAATTATCATCTGTAATATGAAAATTGTGTCTATCTTCGTTTTTAATTTCTGGGTGTATATCAAAAGTAGTAACTTTTGACCTTTTCCTTTTCGCAAATTCTGGCACTATGGTATCTTCTTGTGGTGTTTCTTGTTCTTTCTTTTCAGCAAGTAATGACTTAATTGTATCTAGTTTTTCTACTCTAAATATAGGAAGTCCGACAGTATTAGCAAATGTTATATCCATTAACTCTACTTCATCTTCATCTACCTTATTTATTCTATATTTTCGGTCATTCCACTCAAATTCTGTGCCTAAAAGTTCATCATTTTCTTGTTCTATTTTTTCCTGTTCTTCTACTCTTATCTCATATTTTTGTTGATATTCTTTTAATCTTTTTAAATCATTATTATCAACTAATTTAATAGTACCATCTTCATTATAATCAAATAATTGATTAAATAGAAAATCATAAACTTCTTTACCTACCCACTCATACTCGTCATCATACATTACAATTTCTTCATTAGAATTAAAATTAACTGTAATGTCGTTCTGATTATATTCGTCTAAAATATGCTTTACTAAATCAACTTCATCATTATATTCGCCATATTCATTAGGTTGTGCTATTTCTTCTCTTTGAGCAAAATAATCACTTGCCTCGCTTCCAAAAACATCTTTTATGGAATCAACATAACCAGTATAATTTATATCGTCTTTTGTAACTATTGCAAATACATTTTTAGATAAATCATCTTCAAAAACATAGTTACTTAAATCTCTAACAGTAACATAGGCTTTTTCAAAATTAGTCTTTTTAAATGCCTCTTGAAACATATAAAGGTCTTTTTCTGTAAATAATTCTTGTGTTACCCAATATAAATTATTATCTATTACAGAACTTTCTTTAAAACGCATATTATGTGAAAATTGCTTTTCAAATTCTACTGCACTAAATTTATCATTTTTTTCTTCAGTAATAATAACTTCTACTTTTAAATGGTCATTACAAGGATTTTCTCGTACTTTTCTATCAAACTCCTCGAATGTCATCTCTTGATTAAATAATGGATATTGATAATCATATAATCTAACAATATCATTATCTATTGATAATATTTCAAATTCATCTGCACCTATATAGACCTTATCGCCTACTTTGTATCTATAATCATAAACACCATCTTTTTGAGTTTCTGTAACTTCTTTTTCTGTTTGTTTTTCTTGTTCAATTAACTCAACTTGTTGTTCCCTTTTTTCTAGCCATTTTGAATATTCTTCTTTTTCCTTTGGATTAAGGTATCTATCAATTTTGATTAGTTCTTTTATTCTTCTTTCAACATAATTCCATTTAAGTAATGTTTTTATCTCATTGTCAAAATAACCTCTGTATAAAGTAATTCCTTTACTATCAGCACTATAACCTATACCAGATCCACGAATAGTATAAGAACTACCACTTAATCCATACATATTTTTTAGATAATTGATATTTTCAGTAGTAGATAGACTGCTTTGGAATTGTCTATATATAGCATACTTTGTTTCAGTATGTTGTGTTTGAAAATATTTATCTATAAACTCTTGTGAAAACTCTAGTTCTGGTAAGTCTTTGTTGTTATTGTCATCTAATAATGATAACTGTTCTTTTACAGATGGTAAGCGTTGCTCTCTATCATTTAATTGATGAAGCAATATCATTGAATCATAATGATAAGTTAAATCTTCCCAAGATACAAAACTTTCGGTATCTCGTGATAGAAAATTACCTTTCCATAATAACAAGCCATTTTCAAAGGCTTTATATCCATACATTTGCGTTCCAATAAAAATACCTACATATACATTTTCAAAAGCATTTTTAATGAACTCGGCTCTTTTTAAAGGCTCTTTTTCTAATTCAAAATATCTTTTTACTTCTGCTTTAGGTATTTTTAAATGGGCATAAGCAAGTATTTGATTTATTTTGTCATCAGTTACAACATACGGACAATGTGTTCCACTATCCTTATTCCAAAAGTCTAACTGTAAATTACTTCGGCTATTATCATTTCCTCTGCTCTCATCTTGCAGTTGTTCATTAGTCCCGTCCACTTCATAGGGTTGCTCTGTTTCAAGTTCTCCGTGATGTTCTCTTTCTTCATCATCTCTTTTACTGTTTGTTCCACTCTCGCTTCTACTGTCTGTTGTGTTTCCATTAGATATTGTGACAACTCGTTCTTCATTAGTAGGCTCGTGTATAGGGGCTTGTTGTTCTCTTTCAAGTGGTTTAACATCATCAATGCGTATTTCCCATTGACTGCTTGTGACTCTGGTAGAACTAGGTCTGGTATTTGATAATCTCCTCGTGTTTGATAAGTTATTTGATTCATCTAAATCACTCCTTTCGGCAATATTTCTGCCATCATCTATATCATAATTGTTTTGCATATTTTTATCAAATGTACGAATTTTATCAATTTCACTAATTCGTAGATTTTTTATTGTACTATAAATTTCACGAAGTCCACTCTCTGCTATATCACTTGTAGCAATACCTAGTCTAGTAATAGTATCATAAGTATTAAAATTAAGAAGTGGTGCAAAATCTTCTACTTCTAAATAATCTCTAGGATTAAGTCCACAACGCTTTAACATTACAAAAGCGACACTATTAGATAAAGTTTCTCTATAAATCTTTTCTACATTTAACTCATCTAATTCTTCTAGTCCACTATTGTTACGAAAATACATTAAATCCGATAGATAATCTGGTAAGTTATCTTGTACCATATTATAAGCACTTGATATAATCGCACTTGCAAGAGTTGTTTTATCTTCTAACTCTCCATATCTATTTTCTAATGCTTCAATAACCTCTTGTTCGTAAGGTTTTGTAACAGACCATAAAACAATGTTTTTACCGTGCCTACTATTAGTATCAGACACATCAAAAACATATTTTAAATATGGATTTCCATTTTGCTCTGTGAGAAGTGCTATACCTTTAGAGCCTTTATTTACCCATCTTTTTAAACTTCTATTCCAAGTTTCAATAGTAGCACAGGCTTTGGCTTCTGGCTTTTGTGCATATATAAGCACTTGATCCGAGAATGAATATTTATAGTTCATTGCTGCACAATTTAAAAATGATAGCCACTCATTTGGGTTATTACTTATATCTTTTAAAGTTTCCGAATATATTTGTGTAATATCTCTATATTTTGCCAATGTTCCACCTCCTTATCTTTCATATTTTTATTGGGTTTATTCATTACTTTGATATTCTTCTTTTTTTGCTTCTCGTACCTTTAATAATACTTCATAATAGTTTGTATCAACTGGTATTTCTTCTGCATTTACAATTAACATATAAATAATTTCAGACGCTTCATTTGGATAAAAGCGAACATCAATAAATGTTTCGTTTTCCTCTGTTTCTCTAGGAATACTATATCTTAATAATTTTTCTTTCAGTTTAGTAGAAAGATTTTTAATTCTTTCATTTTCATCATTTAAATATCTAGTTAGCATTTCAATTAAATAATTAAATTTTCCTATGGTTAATTCCACCTTAACTGGTGGTATTCTTCTTTGATATGGCATTTTTCTTTCCTCCTATCTTTCTCTTTCTTTTTGTTCTTTAATTTTAGTATCTAAAGTCATACTATCTTTATATTTTTCTATGGCTTCTTTTACAGAAGTATCAGCAAGCAAGTCATCTACTTGTCTTTGTGCGTCTTTTTGATTTTTGGCTTTTACTTCAAAAATCATACTACCATTGATATTGGCTTCTACTTTAAATGTTTTCATTTTTCATCTTTTCCTTTCTCTTTATAGCCACTTAAAAATTCAATAATTTTTCTATTTTTAACGGCATTTTTAAATTCAATAATAATCATTGTTTCATTATTTTGAAGATTTTGTATTTTCGTTAAATCTTCTAATTTTAAAGCAAGGATCTTTTTATCTGTATTAAATCCTGCTTCAAATAGTTTTTCTAAAGTCTTGGTAATTTGACTTAAATTATATTTTGTTTCCAAGTAAATCCCTCCTAAACTTTCTCTACTAATTCGCAGATATAGATAATTTGCTTATTTGTACCGTGTCTGCAAGTAATTAAAGTTAAAGTGCTTTTTTCAGCATTTCTAACAATGTTAGCAGTTCCAGTTTTCTCAATATCATATTGATTAACAACTTTGTATTTGTACTCGCTACCATTATAGAAAAGGCTTACTTCATCATTACTTTGTAATTTATGAAGATTTTTAAAATAAGCAGTTCTACCACTTCCAGAGTGTCCTGCTAAAATAACATTCCCTTTCTCTTTATCTGGCATATCTGATTCATTAAGAACAAGTATATTTCTATTTACATTGTTATAATAACTGCCTTTACTTGCTAGTCCTTTCTCTAATCCAATTTTAGGAATTTTAATTACTGCAAAATAATCTATTTTGCTTTTAGTAGGTTGTACTACCTTATTTTCTTCTTTTTCTTCTGGAACTTCTGGTGTTTTATCTTCAGTAATTTCTTTTTGTTCTTCAAAAAAAACATCAATTAACTGTTCTTCATTTTTCTCTTGAAAGTAATTATATAAATACTTCCCACCAATAACTCCAATACCTAAAATGATAAGTAAAGAGCCAACTATAATTAGTTGACTCTTACTACCTTTCTTATTCTTGATTTGATTTTTTCTTTTTAACATAGATAATCACTCCTATTCCACCTAAAGTAAGCAATGCTCCTGCAATTTCAATGAAATGTGAATCAGTAATTCCTGTACTTGGTACTTCAACAATTACTTTTTCATCAGTCATTGTGGCTTTAACTATTTCGCCGTCTTTAAGAATTTCAAAATACATTCTTTCAGGATTTAAAGTATAGCCCTCTGGTGCTTCCTTTTCTAAAATATAGTATTTTCCGTATCTAATCTCTGGAATAGTGATTTTTCCATTTTCGTCTGTTCTTCCACTAAAGATTAACTCATCTTTGTCATTGTAGATTTCAATAAGTGTATTAGGTAATGGCTCTCCTGTTGATACATCAGTTTTTGTAAATTCAAGAGTTCCGGTTACTGGTTTATTTTTCATTTCAGCCTTAACGATTTCGCCATTTTCTTTTAATTCAAAATAAACTTTTTCAGTAGTAATTACATAGCCTGTACTTGGCTCTTTTTCAACAATATAGTATTTTCCTACTTTTAAATCATCAATGACAATTTTTCCGTCTTTATCAGTTTTTCCAGTAAAAATAAGTTCATCTTTATCTGTATAGATTTCAATAATAGTATCTGGAATAACATCTCCATTTACTAAATCAGTCTTTGTAAATTCAATAGTAGCCTTTTTAAGATAATTTAATGCACTATATGATTCATAAACGATAGGTGTTTCATCATCTACTTGTTTTAGAGTGAAATAGTGTTTATTTTCATCAAGTACATAATCTTCTTGTGTTTTTACCTCTTTTAGATAGTATTTTCCAAGTGGTAATTTTTTTGATTTTGCATAACCATTTTCGTCTGTTACGATCGTATCTACTAATTGGTCTTTCTCATAATATAAATGATTTCTGTCAGATGATAATATATCTTCTTCTGCATAGATTTCAAAAGTTACTCCACTTAATTTTTTCTTTGCATAAACATATTCCCCATCTTTAATAACTAAATCTTCACCTACTTTATGGATTTCAATTTGTCCTTTAATTGGTGTATTTTTATAGGTTACTGTAATAAATGCACCATAAGTTGTATAGTTATAATGAGTATCATTTCCAATAGTAAATTTTAATCCATCTTTATCTTTTAAGTAGCCATTTGGTGCTGATACCTCAATTAACTTATAATTTCCTGCTTGTAATTTTAGAGGTGTTACCAAAATACCCTTTTCATCTGTTTTAAATTCACTAATTACTTTACCACCTACATATTGTGATACATATTGATTTGTATCTGTATTGAAGATTTTGAAAGTAGTATCTGCAATAGCAATAGTCTTTCCAGTTTCTTCATCTACTTTAATAACTTGTAAATATGCAGTTAAAGAGTTATTAAGTACATTGTAATATTGTTCTTTTTGACTTGTTTCATTTACTGTTATATAAAAATCATAAATTTTCTCATAACCTGTTGTAGTATTTACTTGATGGAATTTCCAAACTCCATAAGGTAAATTGATAGAAGCATAACCGTTTTTATCAGTAGTTATTTCATCAAATTTAGTTCCGTTTGGATAATAGATTTCAAAAGTAATACCTTTTTCAGCATTTAAAAATTTTGTTTCTCCCTCAACGTGTTCATATTGTTTTAGAATAGAAACATAGTTTTTAATTACTTTTTCTACAACATCAACTCTTGCAGAGTCTTTTCCTTTTACATCTACATTATAACGAGTTTTATCTAGTTCATAACCCTCACTTGGTTTGATTTCTTGTAAATAATAGTCTTTCCACTCTAATATTGCAGGGCTTTTAAAATAACCGTTTTTATCAGTAACAACAGTTGTTACCAATTTTCCTGTTGCAGTTTCATAAATACCATATTCAGCACCTTTTAAAGTTGCTTGTCCCTGTGCAGTACCTGTTTCACTATCAGTTTTATAACCCTCTACTGGAGTTTTATAACTTTTTACTCTAATTTTAGCAATTACTGGATCTGTTGTACCGGGTACTAACATATTTTGAATACCATCTCCAACGAATAATTTATAACTAGAAGCATAAGGCATTTTCTTTGTTAAAGTTAAATCAATATTTCCATCTTTAGTTGGCTTTATAGTAAGTACATTACCATTTACATTATAGTCTGCACCACTAACACTAATTGCATATTCAGATAATACATTGTTAGTGTCTGTTAAAGTAATTGTTTCTCCTACTTGTGCTTTATAAACGCCACCATTAAATGATGGTCTTGTATAATGAGTAGAGATAAGTCTTTCAATTTCTGCTTCTTCAGCAGATACATCAAATTGTGTGCCTTTTCCCCATCTTTCAGACCAAAATGTTGTATGAGCCCCATTACCTACAATAGTATTCCATATCATACCTTGAGTTGCTGCTCTATATTTCATTGTTTGATGATTTGGATAAGTATAACCATAATAACCAATTAACAAAATTCTTTCCTTTATTGAATTTGGTAAGCCTGTTGCTTCCCAAGTTGTTGTTCCAGATGGATAAGTTATACCCTCTGGAATATTAGGCTCTATACAATACGAAACCTCGCCGTCCATCTCGTATAGAGTAAAGTGCCAAGAATGTGCGTCACTTCCGTCTGCGTGTGATCTATTATACCAATAATCAGAATAATTCTTTTCTAATGTCGCTGCATTTACTGATTGTGCATTGACAGTAAATCCAACTAAAAGACCTAGCGTTAATGCTAGGCACATACATATTTTTTTCATTTTTAAAATTCTCCTTTCTTGCTCTTAATGAGCATAAAAAAATGGCTCATAATTGAGCCACTAATACATACTTTTTAATTTTGCGTCATTACCCTCTCCACTTTGACAGAAGAAATGCAAGTAATACCAATACTTTCCGTTTTCATCAATAACAGATGGGTACACCCTAAAATAGTTTATATCTGGTTGTATTGGGCTATCTGGGTGTGCTTCATTGTAATCTAAAACATAGTCTAATTCATTATTTTGAATTTGTGTACCACGAGCAAAGGCTTCACTTTCCGAAGAAAATTCCTTTTTGCCTCCTGTTATGGAATCATAAAATGTCGTAGATACTACATTCTTCTGTGTTTGATTACTTGATTTGTTATTGCTTTGATTAGCATTGTTATTTTGTGTACTACTCTGTGTTGGTTTATTTTCTTGTGGCTTTTCATCTGCTTTCTTTGTTGTAGTTTGAGTATTTGAACTGTTTTGTTTTTTTGTTGTTGAATTGCTAGTTGGTGTTTTTACTTTTGGAATATTTTTCTTGATTTCCTGTTCTTTTGCTACCTCTGTATCTTGCTTTTTTGTTTCCGTTTCTTTTGGAGTGATTTTCTCCTGCGTTTCTGTTTCTTGACTTTGTGAATTATCTTCCACTTTTTCATCTGCTTTTTTATCGCTAACATTAACCTGTTCAAGTTTTGGAGTTGGATTCACTTTCATTGCAAAATAAACTGTACTACCTGTTGCAATAAGCATTACGCTTAACAAAATAAATATTTTTTTCATCTCGATCACCTTTCCTTTAGTGATAGTATAAACTAAATATTTTTATTTTGCATTTGTGTAAATTATATATTTTTTTTCAGTTAGTATAACAGTTAGTATTTAATACTAGGGGTAGGTTGTAGGAAGGGGAACAATGGAATAAATACTCCCACTATCTAGCACCCATTGATTTTTGTTTTTCAAGATACCTATTGTAAAAGTCCAATGCTTTAAAAATATGCTCTGTGTATTTTGTAGATGGCATACCTTTAGGCATTTTAGGTTGTAAATCTCTAAAATTTAATTTTAACTTTTCTACTTGATTTGGTTTTTCACGACACATTATTTCTTCGATTTTATCTTCATCTAACTTCCCACTTTGACTTAATCTTTTCATTTCTTGGGCTTGTGATAAAGACGGTGTCGCTACATTACACTCTATGCTTTTAAGCAACCATTTTTGTTGTTCCTTTGTAAGATATGAAAGTTCTACTGCTGGACTAAATGCAATAACTTTGTTATCGACCATATCAAGTAATGGCTTTACTAATTCAGTAAGTCTGATATATCTTTGTATTTGCGACTTACTATCTGGACTATTAACAGACAATTTTTCAACTGATGTCAACTTCTCCCCAACTTGGTCAGAAGTTAAATCTGTTCTAAATCCTTGTTTCTTCATTGCTTCCAATTTCATTTTGTAAGCAAAAGCACGCTCACTTGGTAAGATATGCTCTCTTTGTAAGTTACTATCAACCATAATAATTGTCGCTTGCTCGTCTGTTAGTTCACGAATGATACACGGCATATTTTCTTTGTTTGCCAATCTGCTAGCCATCTTTCTTCTGTGACCTGCTATTATTTGATATTCTCCATTTGGAAGTGGTCTAACAAGCCCCGGCTCTAATATTCCGTGTTCTTTGACACTTTGTGCCATTTCTTTCATCTCATCATTATCTTCCACTTTAAAGGGGTGATTCGGAAAATCGTGTAATTTAGTTAATGGTAATTCGCAAACTTTTTCTAAATTAGCCTCATCTCGCTCTTTTTGTGTAGTAAATAAATTATCTAACTTGGGCAACGGCATTTTTTGTTCGTTCTTTGCCATTATCTAACACCTCCTTTGCAAATGAAGAATATGCTTCTGCCACTTTACTATTTTTATCATAAGTAAATATGCTTTTACCTCGTGAAGTAGATTCAGCAGTTTTAATTGCCATTGGTATTTGAGTATCAAAGATTTTCAACATACTTCCATAATTCTCTTGTAGTTGTGTTTTCATTTCTTTTGATAAATTAGTTCTTTTATCAACTAGAGTTAATAAAACACCATCTACTTTTAAATTAGGGTTAATCTGTCTTTGTACTTTCGATATTGTCTTTAATAAATGTGTCATACCTTTTGCTGCTAGAAATTGACTTTGTACTGGTACTATCACACTATCTGCACTAGCAAGAGCATTTACAGTAACCATACCAAGACTAGGCATACAGTCTATGATTATATAGTCATATTTTTCTTTTAATTCTGATAAGCAATTTCTCATAGTGTACTCCCTACTCATAGCATTTACTAATGACATTTCAAGTGCCGACAGGTCAAGATTAGACGGTATTAAGTCAACATTCTCTTTATGGTGTAATACTGCTTTATCTGTTTGTATTGGCTCATCATTCATTGACTGTTCCATTAAATCTGCTAATGTTATAGGTAATTCGTCTTGATTATACCAACCCATATAGGTAGTTAAATCGCCCTGTGGATCTGCGTCCACTAAAAGAACTTTTTTACCCATTTTAGATAATGCTACACCAAGCGAAAATGTTGTTGTAGTTTTACCTACTCCACCCTTTTGATTTGCAATAGCAATGGTCTTACATTGTGACATCTTCAATTCCTCCTTTCTTTTAAATTTAGCCACCCTTATATAAATAAAGATGGCTATGTATTGCCTTTAGGCATAAAAAAGAACTGACCATTTATAATCAGTTCAAATATGTTATATGTTTTTACTTATTATCTACCAACTTCAAAAGTAGTTCATCAATAGGTGTAGTATCTTCTTTTTCTCTTAATAATTTATTTCTTAATTCTACTAAGCCATTTACTAAAAGTCCATATTCTAATTTATTTACTTTTAATTTAATTTTCTTCATTATAATCACTCCCTATGTTTCTTGATATGGCATATCAACTGTCTTTGGAATATTTAGTGTATTACCATATTCTTCAAACTTATCTACGGTATCAACTTCCATTTTATTTGTTACTCTAACATAAATATTATAAGTAGTTTGAATTGTTGAATGTCCTAATCTTTTAGATACTGCTTTAATATCTGCACCATTTTCAATTAACCTAGTTGCGTGTGTATCTCTAAAATCGTGAAACCTACTGTTTATACCTAATTCATAATGGATTACTTTAAAAGCATACTTTGGAGAATCTGTTCCTAGAAATTGCCCATTTTCTTTAACAAAAACTAATTTTGCCTCTGGCAATGCTACTTCTAATTCTGCCTTTGCTTCAACTAATTTTATTTCTTCTTTTTTAGTTATTTCATTTAATACTTTCTTTTCATAATAACAAAGATATGAATCTCCATAAAACTTTCTATTTTCTTCTTGTTCCTTTTTATATTCTTTTAAAGCATTTACCAAAGTGTCGCCAATAGATATAGTTCTTCTACTTTGTGGATTTTTACACTCTCCATAATACCACACACCAACAGAGTGTCCTTTTGTTATATTCTTTCTTTTTGGTAACCCATATTGATTTTTTTTAATGATATTCTTATTGATAGTTAATGTTTTGTTTGCAAAGTCAACACAGTCCCACGTTAAGCCATAAACTTCAGATACTCTCATACCTGTATAATATGCAGTTAAGAATGAATAGTAAATTGAATGTGTACCTTTAAATCTATCTAGTATTTTTTCTATTTCTTCTTGAGTAAATATATGTGCTGGATCACTATCAATTTTATCTATTCTTGGAGCGTGTACGTGTTCTGCCGGATTAGTGTTAATATAATTTAGTGTATAACACGCATACTTTAAAGAGCCTTTAATAACTTTTAAAATACTTGCCATATAATTTTTAGAAAAAGCATATTCTACATATATTTTGTTAATAAACTCTTGTAATAATCTTGTATCTAACTGACACAATTTATAAAACCCTATTCTAGGTTTAACGTGATTTTTAATAATGTTTATATAAGATATTGTAGTTGAATAATGCAAATTAAAACTTGCATAATTATCTATCCAATAATCTAAAAAATCTGCATACGACATATTTTCTCTTAATTGTACTTTTGTTCCGTTGTAATAAAAATCGTTGTAGGCTTTCGCACCCTCCTTAAATGCTTCTGACTTTGATGGATAACCTGACTTACTTATCCATTTTCTCGCACCATCAACTGTTGCAACTTCAAATCGGTATTCATATACCTTTCCACGTTTTCTAACGCTTACCATAAAAAATCTCTCCCTTTACTAAAATTGTTAGTAAACGGAAAAATGCCAACATTTTTGAATGCTGACATTTTTAAAACTATATCCACTAATTTGTCCACGTAGTTTTTTCCTTAATATTACGGGCTTTTTCGTAGTTTTGTCCACGAACTCAAATTTACGTGGACAAATCGTGGACAAATCGTCCTTTGTGGACAAATTTCTTATTTTCTTAATTTTTCATAAATCCTTATTTTATAAGGGTTTGCGAGATTATTTACCACAACAGTTTTTGTATTTCTTCCCACTTCCACAAGGGCAAGGGTCATTTCGGCCTATTTTATTTACTCTTTTAGGAGCACTTTTAACTGTCTCCTTGCCATCATTAGCAGTTCCATTTAACGTTTGTTTTCTTTCCGTATTTTGTCTTACTTCAGCTTTAAGTAAGAATTTAGCAGTTAAATCTTCAATTTTTACTAAAAGATTATCAAACATTTCATAACCTTCCATTGTATAAGCTTGAATTGGGTTAGTTTGACTATATCCTCTTAAACCAATTCCCTCCTTTAAATGTTCCATTGCACTCATATGTTCAACCCAGTTAGAGTCAATAATCCGAAGAGAAATAGCTTTTTCAAATTCATTCATAACTGGTGAATCAATCATTTTCTTTTCATAATCTTTAATAACTAAATTGTAAATATAATCTATTAGTTCATCATTTTTTAAATCTTTAACATCCGCTAATTTTAAAGCATTATTTTTTAAATAATTAGCATTAATATATTCTACTAATTCTTTTTTATCATCATCGTTTATTACGCCTTCTTTAGAATAATGACTTTCTACTAAATTAGTAATTGTATTTTTAAAGACATCTAAAATACTTTCGTGAATACTCTCACTTTCAAGGATTTCATTTCTTCTACTATAAATAATTTCTCTTTGTTCATTTAAAACATTATCATAATCAAGAAGCGTTTTTCTTATATCGTAGTTATTTCCTTCAACTTTCTTTTGAGCTGTTTCAATACTCTTAGTTAAAGCCTTAGAACGAATAGCTTGGTTTTCATCAATTCCTAAACGTGCTAGCATATTTTTAATACTATCAGTTCCAAAACGACGCATTAAATCATCTTCAAAGGAAACAAAGAATTGACTTTTACCAGGATCACCTTGACGACCAGCCCGACCTCTTAATTGGTTATCAATACGTCTTGATTCGTGTCTTTCAGTACCTATTACACAAAGTCCGCCAAGTTCTTTAACACCTTCGCCAAGTTTAATATCGGTTCCTCGACCAGCCATATTAGTAGCAAGAGTTATAGCTCCAATTTCCCCAGCTTTAGCAATTATTTCAGCTTCTCTTTCGTGATTCTTAGCGTTTAATACTTCGTGACGAAGACCAGCTTTTTTAAGTAAGCCACTTAAATATTCATTAGCCTCAACAGAAATTGTACCAATAAGAATTGGTTCTCCTGTTTTATGGATTTCTTCAACATATTTAATAATTGCATTATATTTACCCTTACTTGTCGCATATACTAAATCAGCATAATCTTCTCTTATAACTTCTTTATTAGTAGGTATTTCAATAACATACATATTATAAATACTTGTAAATTCTTCTTCTTCTGTTTTAGCAGTACCAGTCATACCTGATAATTTCTTATACATTCTAAATAAATTTTGGAATGTAATCGTCGCCATCGTTTGAGTTTCTGTATTAATGGTTACGCCTTCTTTGGCTTCAATTGCTTGATGTAATCCTTCACTAAATTGTCTTCCTTGCATAAGACGACCAGTAAAGGGATCAACAATAATAACTTCATCATTTTGAACAACATAATCAACATCTTTTTTAAAACCATAGTTAGCTTTTAGCGCTTGATTTAAATGATGAACTAAAGCCGTATTATCTAAATCATATAAATTCTTTAAATTAAAATATTTTTCTATTTTTTTACTTCCCTCTTCAGTTAGAGATACATTCTTAGTTTTAACATCTATATCATAATCTTCTGTTTCTTTTAAAGTTCTAACTGCTCTATCAGCATCAACATATAAATTTCTTGAGTTAAATTTACCCCCACTAATAATTAATGGTGTTCTTGCTTCATCAATTAAAATAGAGTCAACTTCATCGATAATACAAAAGTTAAGTTCTCTTTGAACTTTATCTTCCATTCTAACAACCATATTATCTCTTAAATAATCAAAACCAATTTCATTATTTGTTGAATATAATATATCTTTACTATAGGCTTCTTGTTTTTCTTTAGTAGACATTTCTCTTAAATTAACCCCAACAGAAACACCAAGAAGATCATAAACCGGTCCCATCCACTCAGCATTACGACTAGATAAGTATTCATTGGTTGTAACAACGTGAACACCTTTACCTGTAAGGGCATTAACATAAGCTGGGAAGATAGTAGTTAAAGTTTTACCTTCACCAGTTTTCATTTCGGCAATATTACCATAATGTATAGCAAGACCGCCAACTAATTGAACAAAATAAGCTTTTTCGCCAATAGTTCTAAAAGCTGCTTCCCTAGCAAGAGCAAAAGCCGGCACTAAAATATTATCTAAAGATTCACCATTTAAAAGTCTTTCTTTAAATTCCTCGGTCTTTTTCTTAAAGTCTTCATCCTTTAATTTACTCATCTCTTCATCTAAAGCAACAATTTTTTCGGCAATGCCTTCAAATCTTTTTAATTCTTTATATTCACTATTTAATAATTTTTTTAATAGTCCCATAATAACACCTCATACTTTATTATAACACAAGGCCTTATAAACTCAAAGATTTAATTTGAAGTTAATTAAACTAAAAATATCTGATATAAAAAGACAAATAAGCAAAAAATTTACTTATTTGTCAAATCTCCCTAAATTATTAAAATTCCTAACTAATTAAAAATTCTACTCCGGCGTGTAATTCTTCATTAGAATTATTATACATATAACTTTTAATAAAACGATATAATCCATTTTCTAACTTTCCATATAAATCAGTGAAATTTATTTTAATTTCTATAAATTCATCTTGTTTTAACTCGTGAGGTTGTAAATAAAAATTAACTTTTTCATTCATTTCAAGAGTATACCATTTACCTTTAATTTTTCTTTCAAGATGGAAAGCATCCCCATAAAATATTGATTCAGGACTATTATTAACTAATATAAATGTAGCTTCATCATTAGTTAAAGTATTCTCTTTTAATACTAAATTCACCTCATTACTAGTAATTTTAATATTAGATTCATTATTCTTATCTTTACTATTACAACCAGTAAGTAAAAATATCATAATTGTTATAATTATAAATCTTTTCATATTATTCTAAAGTTAGTGATTCTAGTATTTCAATTATGTCCTCTTTTAGTTTCTCTTTAGAAGTAGAAACAAGATCTTCATAAGATATAAAACTATGATGGCCATAAATTTCAACCTCATAAAAAACATTATTATAAACAAAGTGGACAACAGCATCAGTAGAAGGATCGCCAATATAAGTAATAATTGCTTCTATTCCTAAAGATTCTATAAAATATTTGTCTAAATAAGAGTTACCTGCAATCCAAAAATCTGGTTCTTTAGAAGCGTTTTTTGTTTTCAAACTAAATGAAATATTTGTATTAAAAGAACTTTTGCCTGATTTATCGCTGTTAATCATAGTAAAAACGGCATTTGCTATCTTTCCATCTATCACCTCTGTCTTATTTAATTTAAATAAATCACTATCATAATAATCACTTTTTAATAATTTAAAACCAAGTTTTTCTTCTATTTCTGCATACGTATAATAACTATTTTCTTCAAATAATTTACTATCATAATCTTTATCTATTACAGCTTCTGAAGTAATTTTTTTAATTCCTTTTTCTTCATTAATATCTATTTTCATATGATTAATTATTTTACTTGCACTTACTATACCAATAAAACAGACAAATACTATTAATATTGTAACGTATGCATATCTTAATTTAAAACTTTTTGGTGTTCTATTATTTAGAATATTATTTTTTAATTTTTCTTTAAAATTTTTCATTCAAACTTTTTCCATTTCTCTTTTAATAATTCTTTTACTCTTTTAAGACATATTTTTATTGCTGATTCATTTATCTTTAATATTATTAATCTTTATATTTTCTACATTAAATTTCTATATACTCCACCCATTCCATCATAATAATGAGCATAACTGTGATTTATAACTCCGCCAAGACCACTAGATCCTATAACATAAGAATTCGCGGTACTTAGACTGACATCACGAACAGCGTGTTGATAAGTGCCATATACAAGTGTCCCAAAGTCTGTATCTGATTTAATATTCATAGTTTCCATTAAAGGATGAATATCATCATATAAATTTTGAGCAAGGCCTGCCCCATTATTAAATTTTTTGATATGATCAGCAGAAGAACTTTCATTATATATCACTTCTGGATAATTCTCGTTAATATAAGGCAATTGGGAACCATCAACTGTATAAGAACTTGTTGACTTTTCTTTATCCCATCTTACTCCCAGTAAATCAAAAGAATGAATTATAGGGTTAATATACCAACCATTTTGTAATTTGATAATATATTTTCCTCCACTAATATAATAAGATATTTCTACTTTTTTAGATTCGGTTTGATGAACCCAACTGTAATCATTGACAAAACAGACTTCATCCAAATTATGTAATTTGCTATCTTCTAAAATATGAACATTTTTACTATTTTTAAATATTAATTCTTCTGAAGGAGTTAGTACTTTTGAATAAGTATTAATTATATTCCCTGCTAAATCTTTTTCATACGTTGTTACGACTGTTTTTTTAATTTCTCCCAAGACAATTTTTTCATTAGTAGAACCCATTTTTTTGGCTTCATTTAATTTTTCTTGAGATATTTCCATTTTAATTACATTAGTTGTATTATTACCTTTTTCATCAAAATACAAATCTTTTGCAAAAGTTACAACGGGAGTTAATGATAAAAGGAACAATAAGTATTTTAATTTTTTCAAATTTTCCATTCCCTTCTAATTTGTTTATTCGAATAAACGTGTAGTTTTTCTAACTACAATTTTATTATAAATAATTAATTTAAAAATAGAAAGAAACCAATAGTTTCAATTATAAATTCAATCTTAAGCTTACATTAATATATTGCAAACCTAAGTGTTTATTTAATTAATATTTTTTATAAATTAATATATACACCGCCCATTGCATCATATTTCTCTCTAACAGAGTTATCAAATAAAAAAACTTTACCATACCCACTTCTTGAAATAGTATATTTTTTGCTATCACTTAAAGACGCGGATCTAGCAGCGTGTTGATAGCTTTGATATATGGAGCCTCCAAGACTCACATTATAGTATTGATAAATATAAATATCAGTTGCTTTTTCCGGTAATTTTATAGATACGCCAAAACCATTTGTTTGTTTTAAAATGTTTTCAGAACCATAATCTTCGGTAGAAGATACAAGTACTGTTGTTGGATCAGTTAAAAGTTTAGTATTTAGTAAATAGGCTCCAATTACATCATAACTTCTAACGGTAGGATCTCTTAACCATTTTAACTCTACTGAAATAGAGCAATAGCTTGAGTTGCAAACCGAAGATATAGTTAATCTTTTACTTCCCGTCTCATAGTAGTCAGAAGCAAGTGGCATAACACTAAAACTCTTTTTAACTTCCTTGTCCATTAAACTTTCATCAATTAAGTTATTATAATCATCTTGCGACATAATACTTATAAATCTTTCAGAAAACCTTTGAGTCAAATAATTATACTCTTCTTCTGTCAAACTTATACCATTTTTATTGGTATAAAAAGCCGATTTAGCATAACTGACAATTGGAAATATTAATAATATAGCTAAAAATATTATTTTCTTTTTCATATAACAATTTCTTCCTTTCCAAGAAAAGCATACTCCAATTTAGCTGCAAAAAAAAGAAACTTATAGTTTCATTTTATAGAATTTAATATTATATTGTTAAATTTTTGAATTATCGTTTGATAATTTTTACAATTATTTTCACATTTTGATTTGTTAAAGAAATAATTAAAAGAAACGTTGTCTTTATAATTTTTATAGGAAACAAAATTCTTATTTAATTGGTAAACAAAATATTCAATAAAAGATTTATTTTCACTAATTGTTATTTGTAAATTTTTTAAACTATCAGAATAATTAATTTCTATATTATCTTTAGAATAATTGTAATTATCATTATTTATCTTAGAATATTTAAGTTTAATTTTTTCGATAAGATTTTCATCGATTACCTTTAATACATATGTGTCATTATTTTCATTTTCGGTAAATTTTGCATTGTCTATATTCTTTATTGTTTTTACAAAAAGCAGTCTATCATTTACATAATCTTCATTTACATTAATTTTAATTGTTTCCTTTTTATCTTTATAATATATATCCATATACAAATTATTTAAAGTGTTATTTATATTATCAAAATCAAAATATTCATTATAGCCATTTTCATCAGTTATCATTATATAATCTTTTGTAGTATTTAATATAATATTACTGCCATTTTCCTTTGAGTAAAGAACAATTGAATTTATACTTAAATTATTTTTGGTAACGATATCACCTATATGAAAGTAAATTTTGTCGTTTGTCTTAACCATAATACCTTCACAATTTTCTATGTTATCACTAAATCCAGTTAATGTATAAATTTTAACTGCTTTATAAGATTTTATAAAATAATATGCTAAAAATATTATTGTAAATAAAATAATTATAATAGTTAATATTTTTATTATTTTACTCTTTTTATTTTTTTCATCATATAATTTCAATGATATTTGATTAATGTCATTTATATTATTTTTAGTTATGTATTCGCCCAAAAGTATTTCGTTAATTGATACATTAAATAAGCTACTTAGTTTAACCAAAACAGAAGAATCTGGTATAGCAAGGCCCCTTTCCCATTTTGAAATGGCTTGACGACTAATAGGTATTAGCTCTGCTAATTGTTCTTGTGTATAGTTTTTATTTTCTCTTAACTTTTTTAAAAATAATCCCATTTTATTTTGATTCATTTTTTCCTCCACCCTGACTTTATGAAATTTATTATAAATATTTTTTTACTTTTCTTTAATAACAAAGTAGCTCGATATTAAGAATTTCATTTTTTACATATTATCTCAACACAAAATACATATTTTCATAGAAAGAAGACTGTTTTACCAGTCTTAAAGTTCGTTATAAAAATTTATTTAACATTAATTATTCCAAATTTGCCATCTTTTCTACGATATAAAACCGAAACACATTCTTCTGATACATTTTTAAAAACAAAGAAATCGTGATTCAATAAATTCATTTGTAAAATAGCTTCCTCTTCATCCATTGGTTTAGTATCAATATCTTTTCTTTTAACAATTACATCTTCTTCTTCATCATCATTAATATCTTCTAAAACCATTACTGGTATTTCATCAGTATATCTATTTTTAAGTTTAGTTTTATTTTTTCTTATTTGTCCTTCTAATTTATCAACAACTAAATCAATCGCTGCATATAAATCTTTATCGGAAACTTCTGCTCTTAAAATAAATTTATTAAGAGGTATTGTTACTTCAATGGTTTGTAAATTATTTTTACTTCTTATTAAAGCTTTACATTCAATACTTTCAGCATCACCATAATATTTGTTAAGTTTACCAAGCTTTTCTTCAATATAATCTTTAATTGCTTTAGTAACCACTAACTTATCCCCTCTAATAGTAAATTTCATTCTATCACTCTCCTAATTAAAGTATAACATAAATTTGATAAACAAAAAAGTAGGAATATTCCTACCAAGACTTAAAAAACTACCCTTATTCTCTTGCTTTTTATTTAGTAAGCATTTTTTGCTCTTCAACAACATCAATTGCTTGTAATCCTTTAGATGTTTCAATTAGCTTAAAATTAACTAATGCGCCTTCATTTAAAGTTTTATAGCCATCTTTTACAATTGCTGAATAATGAACAAAAATATCTTCTAAATCTTCATATTCAATAAATCCATAACCCTTATCATTGTTGAACCATTTAACTTTTCCGTGCACACATCCACCTCTTTTCTTCTTAGCCTTATTATGCCATAACTTCTTTGTCCTTCGCAATAAAAATCGTGCGACAAAGTTCGACATTAAAATACACTGACTGTTCTATAATAGCAAAAATAAAGGCTTTATAAAACCATAAATACAACTATTTCAAAGATTATAAATAATTCTATAGAGAATATAATTTTCCCCCTCTTCATAGAAATAATAATCTAATTTTGTCCCTTTTAAAATAGCTAATAATTCTAAATAATTTTTTCCATATATAATAATTTTATCTTTATTTAATAATTTAATAATATGTAATATTAAATCTTTATTTATATTATAATCATACATTAATATCTTTAAATTCCCATAATAATCTATATAATATAGATAAAAATAAGTATAATTATAAATTATATATAATTTTTTCTTATCAACTAATAAATAATCTATTTCACTTAGAAATTTTATTTTTTTATAATTTAATAATTCTAATGTATCTTTAATAATCTCTTTATCTTCTTTAGTGATATTTTTATTAATAATAACATTAATATTGTTATTAAAGATATTATTATTTAATTTATATTCCTTAATTACTTTTGCAAACTTTTTAATAAATTTATCTTTATTAATAATTCTTCCCATTAACAAAGTATCTTTATATGGCATTATTTTTATTATTTGCTGCGTTTTTTTACTATATAAATTTATATAATCATCTAAGTATAAATAATCTGTCATTTAATCAATTCCTTTAAAAAATTAATCCCTTAAGGATTAATCTACTTTATAATCAGTTATTTTAGTGCCAATAAATTCTTCAGGATTTATTATTTCATTATTATAATATACTTCAAAAAGGAATGTTTTTTTATTATTTAATATTTCATTATTATTAGATTGGCCTAAAACTTCCCCATTCGCCACATTATCACCTTTTTGAACCTTAATATTATCTAGACCATAATAGTAAGTTCGAAGATTAGGAGAGTGTTCAATTACTAAACATTTACCAAAGAACTCATCATTTAAGATATCTACTACCTTACCATCAAATGTCGCTTTAACATCGAAAGCATTATCACTAGTATAAAGTATACCGGTATTAGGTAAATAAGTATTTTCATAATATATGAGACTACTTTGTTGTCTAGTGGCATCATCTTCTTTTTGATAGTAATGAACGCTTATACTAGCACTGCCTTCATCAATTGGGTTACTTATTGTATTTGATACAGCATTCTCTTCCCCAATAACTGTTTCAACATCACTATCTAAAATGTCTGTGCCATATTTATAATCAACATCTTTAAAATTAATACTTCTTCCTAAAAAGATCACTCCAACAAAAACTGCAACTGTAATTAAACAATATAATGTAGGTAAAACATATCCCCTAAGTTTTAATTTTTTCAAAATATTCACCGTCCTATTTAAAGTATGAACGGAAAAATAAAACTTTATACTTTAAATAGAACTTAATTTAACATTTTTATAATAATAAGTTAAGATATTTTCATAAGTACTTCCATCTTTAGCCATTCCATTGGCCCCATATTGACTCATTCCTACCCCGTGTCCATAACCTTTGGTAGTTACTAAAACATTACTATTAATAGTTATATCAAAATCAGTTGAACGAATGCCTAAAAGTTTTCTTACTTCAGTTCCTTTAAACACTTTATCATTAATTGTTATTTCATTAACCCTATTAGTATTACTTCTTTTAATATTTTTAATTACAATATTATCACAAGTAATACCTAACTTAGAACAAAATTCTTGTTTAGTAAATTCTTTAGTTACTAAAAAATTTTTTAATGATTCATTATCATAACTAGATTTAACACTTTGTAAATATTCTTTATCTTCACTAAAGACTAGAGAAGCATCTTCAGTATAACCATTACTCATTGCAAAATAAAATGCTTCAATCACTTCACCTTCATAGGTTAAAACAATTCCTTTAGTCATATCGACAGCATTTTTAATTTTCATATAATATTTATCATAATCACTTCCCCATTTTTGTTGCATTTCTTCTTTTGTAATATAGCTTTGATTAGATATATCAGTGACAACGTCATAGTGACCATTACTATTATTCATTTTATAGACTGCATAAGTTCTTGAAGCAACAGCTTGAGCTTTTAAGGCTTCACTAGCAAATGAGGCAGGCATTTCCGCGGCGACTACCCCAATGACATATTCTTCCAGATCCAACTTACTTATTTCATCATTTTTAGTATCCTTTATTGTAATACTTTTACTATCATTATCTACCATAAAAAAAGTAGTATTATATTTACTACTTACTACAACATATACTACACTTAATACTCCTGTTATTACTAAAAGTATTTTATTATTCATATATAGTCTCCTTTTATAGATTTAAAAAATCATATACAAAGTTTGTTAACAAATAAGAAAGGGCAACACTTAAAACCATAATTAAAAGTCTTGCCTCAAGTACTTTACCTCTTTTCATAAACTTTTCAAAGTTTACTCCTGATAAGATAAAAATACTCAGAAATAAAAATATGGCATATAAATAAACTTTATAATTCATTATATTCACCATTTTCATATTTTATGATTGCTTCAACTCTTTTTATTCTTCTTTCTAAATCTGGTTTAGGAGCGGTTAAAAAAGTCAAAGCAATTTCTTTTAAAGCTTCTATATCTTGCTTAGATCCAAGAGCTAAAACATTACAATCATTATGGCTTCTTCCCTCATATGCATCATCTTTAGATAACGCTCTTACACATCTAATACCTTTAACTTTATTCGCCGCAATTGACATTCCTATACCATTACCACAAATTAGTATACCAAAACTTCCCTTATCATTACTAACACATTCTCCTAATTTAAAAGCAAATTCTTGATAATCATCAACTTCTCTATTATCTATACCAATTTCTAAAACTTGATAATTATTTTCTTCTAAATATTCTTTTAACTCCTTTTTGGCTAAAACCCCTTTATAATCTGCAGCTATATATACTCTCATTTTATCACCCTTAATAAAATTATAAAAAAAAATTAATTTAAAGACAAGAAAAAAGAAGAAATTAATTTCCTTCTTTTGTAAAACCATATTTTTTATTGAATTTTTCAATATTACCAGTCTTAGATGCTTTACCTTGAGCACCAGTATAGAATGGATGACATTCACTACAAACTTCAACGTGAATTTCTTCTTTTACTGATCTTGTTTTAAATGTTGCCCCACAAGCACATTTAACAACAGCATCTTTTACATCTGGATGGATATTAGCTTTCATAATTCTCTCCTTCCGCCATACTACTATAAAATAGTATAGAAACTTCTTTGTTCTTAAGTATTATACCATATATTTAAAATACTGCAAGTATTTTAGTACTTCTCCATTGTCTCTTTATATTCACTGCGGTAATACATTCTTTTTCTTTTTCTAGTATTAGAAAAACTTTTAACATTGTTTTGGCCATCAATATCTTCCTCTATTATTTCTTCTTCTAATTCAAAAGGCTTTCTAAACATCCTAGCTTCTTCACTATTTTTTGTATGCTTATAAATACCATTTATTAAAGTTAAACTAAGTACAACAGCAATAATCTTATTTACTTTTTTATTCATTTCCACCATCCCTAAGTGATATTTATTATAACAATTTGATAACTAATTTACAATATTAAATTGAGTTAATAATCATATCTTTTATTACTTCGTGAGCCCGGTAATTAAAATATAAGCTATTCTTATCTAAATAATATTCATCATTTTTAGCTAAATCACTTATATTAATAAATATAGCATCATATTTAAGAGCAATATTAGCAAGATAAGAATTTAATATAATAACATTACTTTTACTTAAATATTTATTTTCATAAAAACTAATTATAATTATTTTACCTTCACATATATCTTTTAAACTATATATAAAATTATCATATTTATTAATATAATTATTAATTACTTCTTTAGTTAAATCATTAGTTATTGCCATTTTAACTAATTCTTCTTCTCCAAAAGATATCGTTAAAATATCGGCTTTATGAATTAACTGTTTAATATTTAGTTTATCTTCTTTATTCTTTTTATTTTTTTCTAAATCATTAATTATATTTTCTAATTTATAATTTTTATAAGCATAACTACTATTATAATTTTTAAGTATCCTCTTGCTTTCAAAATATTCTCTTAAATAATCATTATAACTAATACCATCTATTTGATAACTTGTTTCACCACTGGCAATACCATCCCCTAAAGCTACAATATTTATTTTACTTTCCCGATTAAAAAAATAAATAAAATAAGCAATTATAATACTAATGCTAATAATTAATATTAATTGATACTTTCTTCTCAAAAAAATCACCTTAAAAAAAATGTAGTTTCTACTACATTATATTTCTTCTAATTTTATTTTAGCACCGACATTACTTAGTTTATGAATAATATTCTCATACCCTCTTAAGATATAATTTATATCATAAATACTAGTTGTACCTTCCGCAATTAAAGCAGCAAGAATAAGGGCCGCTCCTCCTCTTAAATCGGTAGCGTGAATTTCGGTCCCTACTAATTTAGCTTTACCATAGATGGTTGCTTTTAAGCCATCGACATCGATTTTAGCTCCCATTTTTTGCAAATATGGGTAGTGGCCAACTCTATTTTCCCATATCGTTTCTTCCATTTTACTTACACCTTCAGCTTGCGTTAATAAAACACTCATTGGTTGACCTAAATCAGTTGGAAAACCTGGATACACTTGCGTAACAACGGCTACTGGTTTGAGCTTTTCAGCTTTATTTAAAACAACCGCGTTTTCTTCAAATTGATAATTAACACCCATTTCCGTTAATTTATCAAATAGAGCCTTATTATGTTCTTTAATAATCCCTTCAACTTTTAAATTTTTACCTAAAAGAGCACCGACTAAAATATAGGTTCCGGCTTCAATTCGATCAGGTATAACTTTAACGGAAGCACCATTTAATTTAGTAACACCATCAATAATAATTGTATCACTACCAGCCCCACTTATCTTAGCTCCCATATTATTTAGAAAATCCATTATATTAATTATTTCTACTTCTTTGGCAGCATTATGGATAATAGTTCTTCCCTTAGCATAAACGGCCGCAAACATAATGTTAATTGTGGCACCCACTGAGGCAAAATCAAGAGTAATTTCGGCTCCCTTTAATTCATCAGCTTTAATAGTATATTTGTGACCTCTTTTGGTAAATTTAGCCCCTAGAGCTTTAAATCCTTTTAAATGCAAATCAATAGGTCTTGAACCAATATTACAACCACCAGGAAAATACATTTCAACTCTTTTATATTTTCCTAGTAAGACCCCCATAAAATAATATGACGCTCTTAATCTAACACTTAATTCTTGAGTAATTAAAATATTTTTTAAATTAGTTGTATCTATTTTTATTTCACTACCATTTTGATTAATATCACAATTTAAGTGTTTAACAATATCAAATAAGGCATCCCTATCAGTTATATTTGGAACATTTTTAATTGTACTAATACCATCGGCCAAAAGAGCGGCGGGAATTAATGCTACAGCACTGTTTTTAGCACCACCAATGGTGATCTTACCACTTAGTGTATGTCCCCCTTCAATAACTATTTTCTCCATTATATACCTTCTTTACTTTTAGTAAATTATATTTCTACTATTATTTATGTATTTATTTTATTTTTGGTACTATTAACTATAATAGTACCTAATTATTTTTACTCGTCATCCCTGAAATAATCATACTTTATTTTACAGGTATTTGTCAATAAGAGAATTTCTTTTTCAAAGGCTTTTAAACAAAAATTAAAAAAAGTTAATAACCCTAAATTATTAACTATCTATTACTTTACTAATTTTAACTTTTAAATATTTATTATATTTAATTTCACTTGGACTTATCATATCTTTTGTTAAAAAAGATATAATCATAAAATAAACAAGAACTATTTCTAATAATATTAATACTATATTAAATACTATAAATGTCTTTTTATTAATAAACATAATTACTCACTTAAACGAAAATATATGGAACAAACATCTTTTTCGGTTATTGTAGTTCTTGTTATTTTATTACCTTCATCATATAAAAGAGTTGAATTATTTAAACAGGAATAGCCATTGTAAGTATAACCTATCGATGGAATACTATCTGCTAACTTAAAAAATCCCTTCTCTTCCTCATCTTCTAAAAAAACTAGTAAAGTATAATCATAATCATCAATATACATTCTACCTACTTTTGCTTGAATTAAAATTGCGCCCTCTTCATCTTCAGAATAATACGCTAATGAAGTAAAGATATTGGCAATTAAAATAGTTATAACAAGTAATATTGAAGCAATAGTTACATACTTTTTTCTAATCCTTGGATTATTAATATCATTTTGATATTTTTCTTTTAAAAGTCTTCCTACTTCTTTGGCATCCTCTACATAATCATCAATTGTTTCAATAAATTTTTCTTTCAAAATATCAACTCACTTATTCTATTAATATTTTGATAATTATTAATAAATTTTATTCAAATATTATTTAAAAAGATAAAATATACCCAAAATCATTAATAAAAATATACCTAATATATTCCCATAAATACCTAATTTAGATGCTCCATATTTACCAATTAATAGACCACAATAAGTAAAAAAAGCAGCACAAGTACTAAAAATACCACTTGCTAAAATAATATTATCAGTTATGGCAAATAACCCTAATCCCGTAGAAAAACTATCTAAGCTTACTGATATACCAATTAAACCCAGATTAATTAAATTAAAATTGGTTTCTTTATTTTCATTTTTTAATAATTCTAAAATCATTTCAATACCTATAAATATTAATATAATTCCTAATAATAAATTAGCTTTTATATATAATATATCAATTATTTTATCTCCTAAAATTTTCCCTATTAAAGGCATAAAGAAATGAAGTATCCCAACAAATAAAGTAAAAAACAAAATATTTTTTTTACTTATATTACAAGAACCAATACTAAGAGAAATAGAAAAAGTGTCCATTGATAAAGATATGCCAATTAAGATTAAAGAAAATAGAATGGACACTTAAATCACCCTAATATAATATATTTTAATTATTTAAAATTATTAATAAGTTTTTTAGCATATAAATCATATTCAACATCACTAATGTTTTCTTCTTCATCTAAAAGGCATAAAGGAGGAAACAAGACACACCACCAATTATGACCTTCCCCTGAACCTAATGTTATGACTAAACTTTCATAATTACCAGCATCATATTTAATACCTTTATATTCTTTAACAGGAAAATAATTATTACCATAACTTATATCATACTGTACATTATAATTACTTACAATATTATCTATTTTATCTAAATTATTCTTTATTTTATTTCTCGCTTCATCAATATTATTACTATTACCTATTATTTGATATATTTCTTTTTCTACTTTATCTTTTATTTCTAATTTTAATGTTTGATCTTCAATACTATTACTATTACCTATTATTCTAAATCTAATGGCATCTTTAGGTATTAATATATTTTCTTTCTCATTAATTCCAATACTTATTACCATTACTATAAACAATATTATAATTATCTTTTTCATTTCTTCACCTAATTTATATTGATAATAATAATTATTATTTATTCATTTTAATGTTGATAACTTATTAGTTTTCAACATTTTTTAAAGCAAAAAAATAGGAAGAGAAATAATTCTCTTCCAAAGAGTTAAGTCTATGAGGTTTTTACGAGTTTTCCTTCTCGATTATTATTCAGACAAACACATAACACCCTACAATTCTAAACCAAATTCTAGATCTTCACAGCGATGAGTAGAGTTTTGGCCATCCCATAAACTCTCATCGAACGCTTTAATTAAATTCACTAAAAACATAGATAGTCTCAGTCAGTCGATCCACTGACTCCTGGATTTCGATTACACGATGGATTACCATCACATAAGTCTATAATAAATGGATCACTCGAAGTACCAGAACCAGAAGAGATTAGGGTTTCAGCGGAAAGGTAGAAGACCGGACGAACATAGAACGTGTTTGTATTCGCATAGCTCCCCATTAGACAAATATCATTACCAATACAAATCGGTCCTGGAGACCCGTCCGATCCTACTCCGAAATAGACAATAGACCACTCAACGTTTATCTGAGAAAAATGTCCATTTAACCATCCACCCTCACATCTCGACATTTCAAAACAATTTGTTGTTGTACTGCCACTGTATGAATAATAAAAATCACTCAAATACAGTAATCCTATCTTCGCACTCACACGATCGGTCCATTTATCAACACTATAACCACCATACATTTTCTTTCCGCTGTAGGACTCGGCCTTGCCACTTTCGATTCTATATATTTCATCTGCCGTATTGTTAGTAAGATACTTAGTCCCATTATACCCCATATCGCCGTATAACCAAGATTCTTCCGTTATTTTGCTTTGCCAACCTCCATTCAAACCCGTTAAAAAATCACCTCCATTGATAGCACTAAAAATTAAACTATCTGGCCATTTCGTAGTACTCTTTAGACCTGTCGACCATTGATATTGTCTATCATTTAAACCATTATTCATGATTAGCTTGATCTTTCCATCGCTCGTAATTCCAATTATTCGATACAAGTAATTGTTATCACTCACGGGCAACGCGCAATCTGATTCAGTCGTATATCCAAAACACACAAAATTGTCGACTACATTCGTGCAAGAGCCATCTGCCGCGTTGCATTTCCCTACAAATCTCCTCATTCCACCTACATCAGCTGGTGTTAATCCTTTTGGTTTATATTCAATTAACTGTTTACCATTCCCTTTAAATCCAGCACTTTCGGTTGTTACACTAACACTTGGATACGTTGTATTCCATCTTCCAGAGGCATCTCTTACTCTTCCTTCGATGGTATACTCTTTTCCATCACTTAAATTACTTATCTTACAACTTCCGTTTGAATTAGATGCTGTTACCCAACTTCCTCCACTTTCTCTACATTGTCTTTCTATTATACTACTATTTGGTGTTGTATCTGTTCCACTTACTGTTACTGTTATACTACTTGTATCTTGAGTATTTTTACTTATTGTTGCTGTTGGATTATTTAAATCTAACTTTATACTTTGAGTTGATACATCTGATTCATTCCCTGCTTTATCTTTTACTTTTATTTTTACACTATGACTTCCTTCTGTATCTTTTAATGTATAACTTGTATTTAATGTTGTACTACTTGTTGTTTCATAACTACAACTATCTTCATATACACAATAACTATCTATATTACTCTCTGTTATTGTTGCATTATATGTTATTCCTGTTTTATGAGTATAAGTTGATGGATTACTTAAGGTTTGTCCTTCATCTGCTGCTCCTGTTAATGTGAATGATGTTATCTTTGGTTTTGTTTGATCTACTGTTATCTTTGTTGTTGATTTGTCTGTTGTTACTGATACATTATTTGCTTTATCTTTTAAATATATATACATTGTTTTTTCTCCATCTTTATTATCTTTTAATGAATAACTGTTTGTTTCACTTAATGTTTGCCAATTACAATTTTCTATACTATTTGTTTCATTTATACAATATTGTTTTACATCACTTTCATTATCTGTATATGTCACTGTAAATGGTAATTTATCTGTTTGATATGTAAAACTATTATTTAAAGTTGTTCCTCCACTTGTTTTCCCTGTTACATTAAAAGTATTTATTGTTGGTGTTTCATTTTTATCAAAATATAAATCACAATATATTGTTTTACTACTATTTATGGTTATACTTCCATTTATTACTCCATCAGTTAATTCTTGAATTACAGGATTACTATTTAATTTATTACCATTATAACCATAACACATTGTTTTAGTTGTATTTAATAAATAACCACTAGTAGGAAATGTTGTATCAGTTGATGGATCATAATCTTTACTTCCAACTGTTTTTTGTAAATAAATATTAAATTCTTTTCTTTCTATTTTACTTACTTTACTCTTTTCTACTATACTAGTATCTTTTTTAAATACTAAAAATACATTTATTATTGTTAATAATACTATTAATATTAATATAAATTTCTTATTTTTCATAGCTATACCCTACTTTCAATGAAAGTATAGCATATATTTTTTAAATTGTCACTATGTTTAGACAATTTATCTAAACATTTTAAATAGAAAAATGTCACTATATGTAGAATAATTGACTTAGGATGGTGGCTTTTATGATTACTTTTGAAGAATTAGATAAAATTTATTATATGATTTCTAGAAATGTTAAATATTATAGATTAAATAACAATTCTAAATATGCAGATAAATACGGAAGAATTAGTCAAGAACGTCTTGCAGAACTCTGTGAATTATCACGTTCTACAATTGCTAATATTGAAAGTGAAAAAGTTAATCAAACTTTTTCTATTGCTGTCATAGCCAGTATTAGTAAAGTATTAAATATTCCATTTGAAGAATTCTTTAAAGAACATGAATTTTCTAAATAAAAAAGACATTGTATTAAACAACATCTAATTTTTGAATTAATAATTTTTGAACTATCTTAGCATATTTTAAATTATTTTCATTAGTCTCTGATAAAATAATAACTAAGCCACTACAATCAATTGAGGTAATAATAGGAAGTATTGTAAAATAAGCATTTATTCCTAATTTAACATCTTTATTAGTTGATATATAATTTTCACGGTCATCAATTAAATTTTTAAAATAGTCATCCAACTTTTTATCTTGCATTTCTTTTAAGTTAGAACTTGTAGCAATTATTTTTTCTCTATCAGTTATCATAATACTTAAATTACAGCTATCAAAAATTATATTACATATATTTTGACTAGTATCTTTAATATTTTCTACTTGAGAATATTTTTTTATAATAATTTGATTATCAGAAGTATATATTTCTAATGGCTCACCATCTCTTATACCTAGATTATATCTTATTTCTTTTGGCACTACTATTCTTCCAAGCTCATCGATTCTTCTGGTAATTCCACTTTTACTCATTATAACTACACACTCCTTTTTATAGTGTGGTTAGTTTAAAAATAATTATACGAATATCTTTATTCGTGCCAAAAACGTGCAACTTTCAGCAATTATTCGTGCCAAAAATGTGTAGTTTGCCGATTTTAAGCCAAATATTAAACAGTTATTAATTATCTTTAATAGCTAGTAATAATTTAACTAAATAATAAACATAATGTTTAGGTAAACCTTTATAATATAGAGTAATTATTATATTATTATGTTGATATTTTAAATTAAATTTATTAGATATATTTAATGTTTCAAATAATAATTTATCTCCTTTAATAGTACTTGATAATTCTTCTGGTAAAATAATTTCAATATATCTATCTGTTGTATTAATTCTATCAATATTAAGCATCTTACAAAGATTAGTAAACCATTCTTCATACATATATATTTCTAAATCTTCATCTATTGCTCCAAAACGATCAATTAGTTCTTCTTTAACACTTTCTAATTTTTCAAGAGAATCAATTTCATTAATTTTTTTATGAATCTCAATTTTAACATCTTCATCTAAAACATAATTATCTTTAATATGGGTTGATACTTCAATTAAATTATTATTAGAATCATCTTCCTCTTCAACATATTCTCCCTTAGCTTTTTTAAGTTCATCTTCAATCATTTTCGTATATAAAGAAATACCTACGGCATCAACAAAACCAGCTTGTTCACTACCAAAGATATCACCAGCCCCTCTTATAGATAAATCCCGCATTGCAATTTTATAGCCACTTCCTAAGTTAGTAAACTCTTTAATTGCTTGTAATCTTTTTATAGCAACATCATTAAGCATTTTCTTATTATCATATAATAGATAAGCATAAGCCACTTTATCACTACGACCTACTCTTCCTCTTATTTGATAAAGTTGCGATAAGCCAAATCGATCAGCATCATAAACTATTAAAGTATTAGCATTACCAATATCAATACCATTTTCAATAATAGTTGTACAAACTAAGATATCATATTTATAATTAACAAAGTCATCCATAATCGATTCTAGATCTTCTTTATTCATTTGCCCATTTGCCGAAGTAATTCTTGCTTCTGGTACTAAATGCGCAATTTTATCAACTATTTTATCGATATCTTCAATACGATTATATAAAACAAATACTTGTCCTTTTCTTCCCAGTTCTTTATAAATAGCGTCTTTTATTAATAAATCATCTTCATTTACAACATAAGTTTGCACAGGATATCTATTAACTGGTGGTGTATCAATAATAGATAAATCTCTAATCCCTGATAAAGCCATTTTAAGGGTTCTTGGAATAGGGGTAGCTGATAAAGTTAAAACATTAACATCATTTTTAAATTCTTTTATTCTTTCTTTATGTTTAACTCCAAATCTTTGCTCTTCATCAACTACTAAAAGCCCTAATTTTGAAGGTTTAATATCATCACTTAAAATACGATGGGTTCCCACTAAAATATCTAATGTTCCTTTTTCTAAATCCATAAGAATTCTTTTAACTTCTTTAGGAGAAGTAAAACGATTTAAAAGACCAATATTAACAGGAATATCTTTAAATCTGTCTTTAATAACATTATATTGTTGTTTAGATAAAATAGTTGTAGGACATAAATACATTGTTTGCCTATTATTTATAACAGTTTTAAAAATGGCCCGCATAGCAACTTCCGTTTTACCAAAACCAACATCCCCACATAAAAGCCTATCCATTGGCACTGTACTTTTTAAATCTTTATTAATTTCATAAATAGCTTTTGTTTGATCTTTAGTTTCTACATAAGGAAAACTTTGAGCAAATAATATTTCTTCTTCATAATCTTTATAAGCATCACCTTTAATTGCGGCCCTTTTTTGATAAAGATCTAATAATTCTTTAGAAATATCTTTAGCTTTAGCTTTAATATAAGTTTTAGTTTTTGCCCAACTAGTTGAATTTAATTTATTTATCTTTGGAGCTACTCCATCTTTACTAGTATATTTATATATACTATTTATTTTCTCTACCGGAATATATACTTTATCATTACCATCATAAAGTATTCTAATATAATCTTTAGCTAAACCATTTTTAGTTAAAGTCATAAGCCCATCATATATGCCAATTCCATAGGCAAGGTGAACGACATAATCACCTTTTTCTAAATCATCATAACTTTTTATTTTTTTACCAATATGTAAATTATTCTTATATTTATATTCTTTATTAATAGCAATACCTATATCATATTCACTAATACATACTAATTTATTAATAATAAAACCTTTTAATATTTTTTGTTTAATTATTTTAGCATTAGGAATTATTTCTTTAATCTTTTTAATTTCACTATCTTTTGATAAATAAAAATATACATCATAGTTATCTTTTTCCCATTTATATACAGTATCTTTCAAATAATCATAATTTTCATTAAAGTTAGGAGTTTCTAAAATATTTTGATCAGTAGGATTATTAATATTATCTATATATAAAGTAAAATTAGGACTAATTTCATCAAAATCATACATATATTTAACTTGTTCATCATTATTTTGTTGATACTCAAGTATTTCTTCATTTAATTTTTGATAAGCTACTTTAATTTGATCAATATTTAAAAATATAACAATTGCCTCATTTAAATAATCATACAAAGAATTTTTATCAGTTGTTTCCATTTCTTTAAATGGTTTAAGATAAACAGTATCTATTTCTTTAATAGTTCTTTGGGTATTTTCATCAAAATAACGAATTGATTCTATTTTATTACCAAATAATTCAATTCGCACTGGATGTTCTTCATTAATTATATAAATATCAATAATAAACCCTCTTAAAGAATATTCCCCACTCATAGTAACAATTGATTCTCTATTATAGCCAAAATCATCTAAAACTTTAATTAATTCATCTCTATTTATTTCCTTATCTTTATTTAAAGGATAATTATTTTTAATATTTTTATTAGGTAAATATTTTAAATAACCCATTAAATTAGTAATAATAACATTTTTATTATCTTTTATATTATTTAAAACATTTAATCTTTCTACCGCAAATTCTGGTGACATTGCTACAACTTTAGAGGTTATAAAATCATCCATTGGAAAAATATAAGTATTGTTTAAATGATTTTTAATAGTATTATATAATTTATTGCCTTCATATAAATTACTAGTTACCAAAAGAATATTTTTATTTTCTTTCTTAAATAAATTTTCCACATAAAAAGCAATTAACTCATTAGTTAATCCATAAGTTATACTACCATTATTAAAATTAAAATAATTATCTAGTTTCATAAATCCTCTTTATAATTGGAAATGGTATAATCAATATCATTATTAATAAATAAATCAATTACTTTTAAATATTTAGGTAAATTACTTTTAATTAATTCTTCTTCAATTTTAGTAAATTTTCCGAGCACATATTTATCGGTGGGAATAGATGGATTTTTACCAATTCCTATTTTAAGTCTGCCAAATTCTTCTGTATTTAATTCATTGATAATTGATTTTATACCATTATGACCACCAGAAGAAGAATTCTTTTTAACTTTATAAGCCCCAACTGGTAAATCTAAATCATCAACAATAACCAAAATATCTTTAATAGCTATTTTATAATACTTAACTATTTTAGCAACCGCTAAACCAGATAAATTCATATAAGTCATTGGTTTTACAAATAAGACATCTTTCTCTTCATCTTTATAAATATAAGCTTCCATTTTAATTTTCCAATTAACTTTTCCTAAATATTCATCTAAAATGCTAAAACCAAGGTTATGTCTTGTATTCTTATATTCTTTTCCAACATTTCCTAAACCTACAACTAATTTCATTTACTCCAACTCCTTAAATAAATTTTGATATGTTTTCAAATTTTCAATACATATTTCATTAGCTATTTTGATTCCTAACAAACCACCTTTAACACATTTTACTAAAACTATATAGGGTTTACTATTTTTTTTAGTCGTAATTAAAACCATATTTTTAACAGGCATTTTATAATTAATGGCATAATTAATTATTTCATCTAGACGATTAGCACGATGTACTAAATAAAATTCACCTTTAGTATTTAAATGTTTAGAAGCAATTTGAAAAATATCTTCTAAAGTTATTTTAACTTCATGTCTTGAAATACTTAGTGATAAATCATTATTGATATAATCTGCATTGGCCACTTTAAAATAAGGGGGATTGCAAGTAATTATATCATATTTTTTATCTTGTAATAAATTTAAATGATTTTTTATATCATCATTATATAATTTAATTTGTTTATCTAATTTATTATATTTAATACTTTCTATTCCTAAATTATAAATATCTTCTTGAATTTCAATTGCCTCAATTGAGGCAGTTGTTTTAGTAGATAGTATCAAAGGAATTGAAGCATTACCACTACACAAATCTAAAATACTTTTTACTTTATTATTTATATTAACATATTCTGCTAATAAAATAGAATCAAGAGAAAATTTAAAACTATCTTGATATTGATATATCTTTAGTCCATAATCAAATAAATCATTTAATACTTTATTTTTCATTTCCTTCATCTTCTATTTTGGGTAAAAATACCTCTTCTTTATTACTACCCACCAATACTTTAAAACTTCGATTTAAAATATCGATACTTATAACTTTTCCTTCACCATTGGCAGTTTTATAACTATCACCAACACTAGGCATTCCTGGTAAGCACTCTAAATAATTATCATTTTCATATTGTAAACAACAAAGAAGCCGACCACAGACACCATTAATTTTGGAAGGATTTAAAGCTAAATTTTGATCTTTAGCTAAATTCATTGAAATAGCGTCAATTTTATTTAAAAATCTCGCACAACATAATTTTTGACCACAAATACCGACACCACCTATTTCTTTAGCTTTATCACGAGCCCCAATTTGTCTTAATTCAATTCTTGTATGGTAGATAGCAGCAAGTTTTCTAGCCAATTCTCGAAAATCAACACGCTCATCTGAAGTAAAAGTAAATAATAATTGTGAGCGATCAAAATTAAAATCAGCACTGATGACAAACATATTTAAGCCAAGTTCTTTGACTAACTCTCGACATTTAAGATAAGCTTCTTCTTTTTCTTTTAACAAACCATAATAAATTTCTGTATCTTCTTCTGTAGCTTTTCTTAATATGTACTTATATGTATCAGCATCTTTATTGATATTTTCTTTTTCTATACTCAATACTTTACCATATTGTAGTCCTTTTTCTGTTTCAACAATTACATAATCATCAATATTATACTCATCTTCACTAGCAAAATAATATTTTCGATTATTTTTTTTAAAGATTACACTATAAAGTTTCATTATTTATCGCCTCAATTTCTATTACCATTTTATCTAATAATAATTCAAGATTAACATTAAAATTAATTTCTTTTAATAACTTAATTAATAAATTAGTCTTTTTCTTCAAATTATCTAAAGTTAATCCATTTAAATAACTAAATTCCTGGTCTGTCTTAATATTTAAATATTTGGCCTCTAAAAGATTTTGATATATAGACATCATCATTTTTAAAATAATCTTAATATCTTCTTTTTCTAAAGAACTAAGATATATTCTATTATACAAGATTAATTCTTTTTTTTCCATTTCTATTTTTTGTAAATAATTATTTAAAATTTTTTTTAGATTTTGATATTTTTCATCATTTATATTTAAATTTTCATATTCATTAGTTGAAAAATTACAATTTATTTTTTGACACCTACTACTAATTGTGGGAAGAATAGCACTATTTTCACTAGTTAGAAAAAAACCAATTACCTCCCCATCAGGTTCCTCTAAAAATTTTAACATTGTATTGGCAGCTTCTTTATTCATCTTTTCCGCATTCATAATAATATATATTGATTCTTTTGTGTACAAACTATTTTTAGAAAATAAATTTTTTAATTCCAAAATCTGTCCTTTTTTAACAATATCACCATCGGGGTAAATAATTTTCAAACTAGGTAAATTATTTAAATCAATTAAATGACATAAAGAACATTTATTACAATGATCACTATATTCATTAACGCAAAAAATGTTCTTTATAACATTTAAAAGAACTTCTAAACATTTATTTATATTATTAGTTGAAATTAAATAAGCGTGAGCTAATTTGCCTTCATTATAATATTTTATTAATTTTTCTAACTCACTACAATTTATATTAACCTCCTAAGCTAATAGATAAAAAATCGCAAATAATGATAATAAACCAGGAGCTCCTAAGATAGTTGTGACACTAATGGTATAGATATTTAACGGTAAATATATTCCAACATTTTTTAATGTGATATTTATTCCATATATGATACCAAAAGCAAAGACTATTTTCCTTAAGATTACTCCTAACTTTATTTTCATTTTATCACCTAATAAATTATATTTATGAAAATATCATTTATTCGGAAATTCTTTTACGATCCTCTAATGCTTTATCTAATGTAATAATATCAAGATAATCTATTTCTGCCCCCATAGGAAGGCCATAAGAAAGTCTTGAAATAGTTACATCTTTCTTTTCAAATATTTTTTTTATGTAAAGCGTGGTTGTTTCTCCTTCAATTGATGATTTTAAAGCCAGAATTAATTCAGGATGATCTAGGGAATCTACTCTTTTAACTAAAGATGAAATGTTAATATCTTCTGGACCAATACTATCCATTGGAGAAATTAAACCCTGTAACACGTGATAAACACCTTTATAATTTCCTACCTTTTCAAAAGAAAAGACACTTTTATAATCTTCAATAACACATATCAAATTTTTATCGCGATTTGGGTTATCGCATATATTACATATTTCATTCTCAGTTAAATGGCCACATATTTTACAAGGATGTAAAGTCTTTTTTGCCAAAATAATATCATCGGCAAATTCATTAGTCTCATCTTCATTAAGCGATATAGTGGCTAGAGCCATCCTTTCGGCAGATTTTTCCCCAATGCCTGGAAGTCTCTTATAAAAATTAATTAATTTTTGTAATAATTCAGGATATATCATCTTACATCAACCCATCCAAAGCACCAGCATATTGTCCTAATTTATCATTCATTGCTTCATTAATTTTAATAAAAGCATCTTTAGTGGCAATTTGAATCATATCTTCTAATATTTCTTTATCATCTTCATCAATAATACCATCTTTGATTATTTTTACATCTTTAATTACTCTTCCACCCGTAAAAGTAATTTCTACCCATTCACTTTTACCAGTAAATTCCATTTTTTCTAATTCTTCTTTCTTTTGCGTTATTTCTCTTTGCATTCTTTGCGCTTGAGCCATTAAATTTTGCATATTCATATCTTCTCACCTCCTAAACTATTTCTACTTTTTCTTTATCAAATACATCATTGATAACTAATTCATCATCTTTTATTTCTTTTTCTTCTATATAATTATAAACTTTTTTATTTTGCAAATTTAATATATATTGTTCTTTTTCTTTTTGCCATTTATCTTGAGTTAAAAAAATGATCTTATAAACTTCATTTAATTCTTTGGCAATAAATTTTTCGATTTCTTTTAACATTTGATTAGCTAATCCAACATTATGATCATTATTAACACAGAAAATCATATTTTTATCAGATGATGCCACCAAAGTACTATCGATAAAAATACCTTTAATTTTTCCAGGAATATTTGGTGATTCCTTTAAATTATTAATTTTTATTTTATTTTCTTCTAAAAATTTCTTTTGAGCGTTACAAAAGCAATTATTAATTCTGGTATTAATAAGTTCAGTAAAATCATCAGATTTTTTTTCTACCTTTGGTACTTCCAATTTTTGCTCTATTTCTTTCTTTTCTTCAACTTGAATTTTTTCACTTTTAGTTTGGCAAAATTCAAGTAAAATCATTTCCAAAACTGTATAAGGGTCAACATTAATATTTACTTGATTAATACTATCAATAAGATTAATTATCATTTTTTTATAATCGCTAAAAGTTAATCTTTTATATTTACCATTTAATTGTATATTTTTAGCTCTTAAAGTAGCAATGTCTATGATTCTTTTAACTAGTGTTTTATAATCATAAGCCTTTTTTCTAAAATCATCAATATACTCTAAACAAGTCTTAATATTGTTTTCTTCGATAGCATCAAGCAAATCTTCAATAGTTTTTTTGGAAATTATTTTAATATGTTCTTCCACATACTCCAAAGTTATTTCTTCATTACTCTTTGATAATTGATCTAATAAACTTAAGGCATCGCGCATTCCACCTTCAGCAATATTAGCTATTTCTTCTAGGGCATCGAGAGAAAATTTAATATTTTCTTTTTTACTAATCTCACTTAGACGGCTTACTATATTATTAACATTAATCTTTTGAAAATCAAAACGTTGACATCTTGAAAGGATTGTAATCGGTATATTTTCCACATTGGTGGTTGCCAAGATAAATATAGAATGAGCTGGTGGCTCTTCTAACGTAAGTAAAAGGGCATTAAAAGCACTTTGAGTTAACATATGGGCTTCATCAATAATATACACTTTATATTTGCCATTAGTCGGAGCTAATTTAACATTATCTATAATTTCTCTTATATCATCAACGCCATTATTTGAAGCCGCATCTAACTCAATTATATCGGGATTTTCATTGAAATGTTGACAAAAATCGCATTTTTCACACGGATTAGCCCCATTTGGTTCTGCACAGTTAATGGCTTTGGCAAAAACTTTAGCAGTAGTGGTTTTACCAGTTCCCCTAGGACCAGAAAAAATATAAGCGTGTGAAAGCTTATGATTAATAATTGAATTTTTTAATGTATTAATGATATATTCTTGTCCAATTATATCATCGAAATTTTCTGGACGATATTTTCGATATAAGACCTTGTAATTCATATGATGTTGTTCCTTTCAAAAACATTATATCACAAATAATTGACATTTAGATAGTAATTATCGCAATTCTTTAAAAAATTTATCAATAATTTTTTTATAATTATTTAGCAAATTGTCATCGTGAATTGTTACAAACATATGTTTGCTGCTGCTATCTTGATTTTTTTCTAATAAATAATAAACTTTACTTAATCGACACTCTTTGATTATTTTTTCACACATTTCACAAGGATATAAAGTAACATACATTTCACATCCATCTAATCGCCAATCTTTAATCTTCTTTTCAGCTTTTGTTATTGCATTTATTTCGGCGTGGCCTAAAACACTATATTTTTTTTGACGATCATTATGAGCTTTAGCTATCACTTTATTATTTTTTGTAATAATAACCCCAACTGGAATTTCTTTTTTCTTAAACGCTTTTAAACTTTCTTTATAAGCTAATTGCATATATTCATTCATATTAACCTCATTAAAAAAGCACACACAAATAGAGGGCGATGTGGCTGCTGTTTTCCAACTCTGACCAGTTTACGGCATATTTGTTGTGCAATTAAATATTATCATAATATTTATAAATACGCAACACCCTTTATTTTTAATATTATGTAAACCAATTATTTCCTGGGAAATAATTGGTTTACATAATATAATTGTTTTACTCTTGTTTTTACAAAAATTTATTAAAAATTATTTAATATTTATGTTTCACGTGAAACATCATTTATTTTTCTTCGTTCATTTTCTTATAATTAAATAAATATTTAATTTAAATGAAGTTCGCAAAATATAATTTATAATTTTAATGTGTGTTCTTACAACACATGTTTCACGTGAAACATATTAATTTTAGATTTAAATTACAAATTCAATTTATGGAATACAATATTTTGTATTTAAATAAAAAGACTTGTTAGAAACGCTTTTGTTTATACAATTTTTTATATAGATTTTAATTACACTTTTAAAAATATACCTATTAATTATTTAAATTGTGTTAAAAATTAAAAACATATTTCATATCATCAATGTTTCACGTGAAACATTGATCTAAATAATATCTTTAAATAGTGTAATTTTTTAATGTATTTATTATAAAATACAATATTGTCAAATATATATTTTTAAATTACAAATATATATGTTTCACGTGAAACATATATTAAATGAAGTGCCAGTATAGTGAATTAAATAAATTTAATAAAATGAATCAAATCACATATAAAGAGTTTTTTATTTCAAAAATTTTAAAATTTTAAAAAACAAATCATTTTTTAGTATGTAGTAAAATATTATGTAAACCAATTATTTCCCGGGAAATAATTGGTTTACATAATATAATAAAAATTGTAAAAAAAAGATACTAATTAGCAGTATCATTAGTATCTTCTTCATTTATAATGTTTTTTTGAGCAGTTTCGATATTATTTTTTGAATTTGTTTCTTCATCAATAACTTTATTAACCACACTAACTGTAGCTACAAGTTGATTTTCTCTTAAAGAAATTAATCTTAATCCTTGAGTAACACGTCCTAACAGAGAAATTTGTTCAACAGGAAGTTTAATTGTAATTCCTGCATTTGTCATAATAATAACATCTTTATCGTTATCAACAACTTTGGCCGCTACTAAATTACCATTCTTTTCTGTAACATTTAAAGCTAGTACGCCTTTACTTCCTCGTTTTGTTTGTCTAAATTCACAAACATTTGTTCTTTTTCCGTAACCTTTCTCTGTTACTAACAATATTGTCGAATCTTCATTAACAACCTCAAAACAAATACATTTTCCACCTTCAAGAGTAATACCTTTAACACCTGCAGCTGTTCTACCCATTGGTCTAATTTCATTTTCATTAAATTTGACCATTTTACCTTTGTCGCTACCTAATAAAACGATGTTTTCACCAGTGGTTTTTTTAACATCTAATAATTCATCATTATCAGTTAAATTAATACATATCTTTCCGGTTGCTCTAATATTTTCAAATTCAGATATTTTTGTTTTCTTTACAATACCTTTCTTAGTTACAAACATTAAATAATTGTTTTCTTCATCTTGAGAAATCTTTAATATTGAATTAATTGTTTCATCTTTTTCGATCTGAATCAAATTAACAACTGGTAATCCTTTAGATTGTCTACTAAATTCAGGTATTTCATAACCTTTTAAACGGTAAACTTTACCTTTATTACTAAAGAACATTATATAATCATGTGTTGATAAATTTAATAAATGCTCTACATAATCTTCTTCATTTGTTGTTAAACCTTTTATTCCAACTCCTCCACGATTTTGAACTTTAAAAGTGTCATTAGTTGTTCTTTTGATATAACCTTTATTAGTTAAAACAACCATAACATCTTCTTCTGGAATTAAAGATTCATCTTCAATATATTCTATTGCTGTCATATCAATCTTTGTCCGACGATCATCTTCAAATTTATCTTTAATTTCTAATAATTCATTCTTAATTATTTCAAGGATTTTATCACGAGAGGCTAAAATTTCTTTTAATTCTTCGATTCTTAATAATAAATCTCTCAATTCTTCTTCAATTTTATTTCTTTCTAAGCCTGTCAAACGACGTAATTTTAACTCAAGAATTGCATCAGCTTGAATATCAGATAAATTATACTTAGCTATCAAAGTTTCTTTGGCTATTATATCTGTTTCTGACTCACGAATGATTTTAATAAAATCATCAAGATTATCAAGAGCAATTTTATAGCCTTCTAAAATATGAACTCTTTTTTCAGCTTTATCAAGATCAAACTGAGTTCTTCTAATAATAACTTCTTCTTGGAAATTAATATATTTGCTAATAATGTCTTTTAATCCTAAAGTTCGAGGTACTTTATTATCAATCATTAAAAAGATTATACCATAACTTGTTTGAAATTGTGTATGTTTATACAAATTATTAAGAACTACTTGAGGATTAGCATCTTTTTTCAAAGTAATGGTAATTTTTACACCATTTTTTAAATCTGTATGATAATCAGCAATGCCATCAATAATCTTATTATGGACAAGTTCCGCCACTTTATTTTTTAAATCAGATACATTAACACCATAGGGAACTTCATCAACAATAATATAATGTTTACCATCTTTTTCTTCAATAGTGGCTTTACTTCTTATAGTAATTGTTCCTCTTCCGGTTTCATAGGCTTTTTTAATACCACTGTTACCTAAAATTATACCACCAGTTGGAAAATCTGGACCTTTTATATATTGCATTAGACCTAATGTATCAATATCAGGATTATTAATATAGGCAATGCAACCATCAATAACTTCACCTAAATTATGAGGTGGTATGTTAGTAGCCATTCCAACCGCAATTCCCATCGTTCCATTAACTAGAATATTTGGAAATCTTGAAGGTAATACTTCAGGTTCTTTTTCTGATTCATCAAAGTTTGGCAAAAAATTAACTGTTTCTTTATTAATATCTCTCAATAATTCTAAAGATAATTTATCAAGACGAGCTTCCGTATAACGATATGCTGCCGCTCCAGCTCCAGCAATATTACCAAAATTACCATGTCCATCAATTAAGGGGTTACGATAACTAAAATCTTGAGCCATCCTAACCATTGCTTCATAGATACTTGAATCGCCATGGGGATGGTATTTACCCATTACTTCACCAACTATTTTTGCTGATTTTTTATGAGGTTTATCAGGGGTATACCCAGATTCATACATCGACCATAAAATTCTTCTATGAACCGGTTTTAAACCATCTCTTAAATCAGGAACCGCTCTTGAAACAATAACACTAACTGAATAATCAATAAATGATTTTTTTATCTCTGTTACTATATTATTTTCTTGTAATTTATCTTTTTCATTATTCATTGTAACCCTCCTAAATATCTAAATTTTGAACGTATTCAGCATTTTCTTCAATAAATTTTCTTCTTGGTTCAACTTCTTCACCCATTAACATTGAGAATGCTTCATCCGCTGCAATAGCGTCATCAACCGTAATTCTTCTTAAAATTCTTGTATGAATATCCATAGTTGTTTCGTTTAATTCATCAGGATCCATTTCACCAAGACCTTTCATTCTGGCAATTTCATATTTTGTATTGGGGTTAAGACTTGCTAAATAACTATCTCTTTCTTCTTCATCTAATACATATTTTCTTACTTTACCATGCGTAATTCTAAAAAGTGGTGGTTGGGCAGCATATACGTGACCAGTTTCCACAATTGGTTTAAAGAAACGATAAAATAAGGTCAACAATAACACTCTAATATGTGAGCCATCAACATCGGCATCGGTCATTATAATGATTTTATCATATCTAAGTTTACTTAAATCAAAGTTATCACCAATACCCGTACCAAAAGCTGTAATAATTGTTCTGATTTCTTCATTAGATAAAGCTTTATCAATTCTTGCTTTTTCAACATTTAAAATTTTACCACGAAGAGGCAAAATAGCTTGAGTCATTGAATCTCTGCCTTTAACTGCAGAACCACCAGCACTATCTCCTTCGACGATAAATATTTCACAAATTGATGGATCTTTTTCCTTACAATCTTCAAGTTTTCCGCCAAAATTACTAACAATATCTAAGTCCCCTTTACGTCTTGATAATTCTCGAGCATTTTTAGCAGCAACTCTAGCTCTTGCTGCCGTCATACATTTTTCAATAATTATTTTTGCTTCATTAGGATTTTCCATTAAGAATCTTTCAAACCCTTCAGAAAATACATTATCGGCTAATTTTCTTACTTCTGAATTACCTAATCTTCCTTTTGTTTGGCCTTCAAATTGAGGATTTGGATGCTTACAAGAAATAATCATTGTAAGACCTTCCTTAACATCATCACCAGTTAATGATTCATCTTTTTCTTTTAAAATTCCTGCTTTTTTAGCGTAATTATTAATTACTCTTGTTAATGCTCTTCTTACTCCTTCTTCGTGCGTGCCACCATCGTGAGTATTAATGTTGTTAACAAATGAATAAATACTATCAGAATAACCAGAGTTATATTGCATTGCAACTTCAAAGAAAACCCCATCTTCTTCGCCTTCCAAATGAATTATTTCATCGTGAATTGGAGTTTTAGATGTATTTAAATATTTAACATATTCAGAAATACCACCTTCATATAAGAATTTTTCTCCCGTTGTATCTTCTCCATCGCGATCATCTCTAATAGTTAAAGCTAAACCTTTATTTAAAAACGCTAACTCTCTAATTCTTACCTTTAAAGTTTCATAATCAAATATATCAGTATCAAAAATATCAGGATCTGGTTTAAAAGATACAACAGTACCAGTTCTATCTTTTTCACATTCACCAATTTCAGTTAATTTTTGAACAGTTTTACCACCATCTTCAAATTTTGCTTCATAAATTTTACCATCTTTATAAACTGTAACAGTAACCCATTTAGATAAAGCATTAACTACAGAAGCCCCAACACCGTGTAAGCCTCCACTTACTTTGTAGCCGCCACCACCAAATTTACCACCAGCGTGAAGAACAGTATAAACAGTTTCAACTGTCGAAATACCAGTTTTAGGATGAATGCCAACTGGAATACCTCTTCCATTATCTTTAACAGTAATTGAATTACCTTTATTTATTATTACTTCAATATGATTACAAAATCCAGCCAATGCTTCATCAATCGCATTATCAACAATTTCCCACACTAAATGATGAAGACCTTTAACATCGGTTGTCCCAATATACATTCCAGGGCGTTTTCTAACGGCCTCTAGCCCTTCTAAAACTTGGATATCACTATCACTATAATGTAAATTCTCTTCTTTCATCTAAAAACCTCCTCTATGGCATTATTATTTACTTTAAATAATTTAGCATTTTTTAATAACTTCTTATCAATTCTATCTAATTCTGTTGTAGTAATAAATGTCTGTATGTCACTATTTAATAATTCTACTATGTTTTCAATTTTCTCGTTATCAAGGGCACTAAATAAATCATCTAAGATTAAAATAGGTAAATTATTTTTCTCTTTATTAATTAATTCAATTAAAGATAGTTTAAAAGCAAATATAGCATTCTTCTTCTGACCATTACTTCCATAATCAGCGATATTCTTTTTATCAAGGATAAATACTATATCATCGTGATGAATACCAAATAATGTTTTTCCCATATTAACTTCTCTATTATAGTTTTTATTATAAAAATCAATTATTTCTTCCATACTTTTATTTTTATAATCCGAATTATATTTAATATAAAGATCCCCATATTCAAAGATATCTTGATATTTTTGATTAATATATTCATTAATACTATCAATAAATTTATTTCTTGCTTCATATATTTTAAATCCATAAAATACTAACTTTTTAGTTAATATATCTAAAAAATCTTTAGAAGCATTACCATTAATAAATAAATCTCTTAAATAAAAATTTCTTTGTTTTAGTATTTTATTATAATTATTAAGATATATTATATAATCTTTTTCTAATTTACTAATTTCAATATTAAGTAATTTTCTTCGACTTGCTGGTGAATCATTAAATATTGTTTGTTCTTCTGGTTCTAATAAAACAATATTAATATTAGTAATATAATTACTTACTTTAGAGACAATATTATTATTAATTTTTACTTTTTTACCTTCTTTATTTAATACTACTTGATATATATTTTTAGAATTATCTTCGACCTCTCCTTCTATTTTAGTACTTACTTCACCACTTTTTATTAACATTTTATCATCATTAGTTCTAAATGATTTAGTGATAGATAAAACATATATTGCTTCCACTAAATTAGTCTTACCTTCACCATTTTTACCATATATGATATTTAATTGATTATTAAATTCTAAATTTACTTTTTCATAATTTCTGAAATTAGTTAATTTTAATGTGTTCAATTTCATAATTTAGCCTTCTTTTGTGTTATATTTAATAATCATAGTGTTTAAGTACTCCTATACACAACTATAATTATATCACAAATTAGCGATATTTTAAACTAAATTTACAGTTTTTGACCATTTTAAATAATTATTTAATTTAATTGTATAAATTAATAATTTTTCAAAACTATATTTGGAAATTTTAACATCAAAAGTTATATTATTTATACATTTAATTTGTAAATAGTCATCTTTTTCTTCATAATCAATTATTTTATTAGCTACAATAAATAAACATTCTTTATATCTTAAAGAATTCATTTGTAGTAATATTATATTTTCGGCTTCACTAATTAAAATAGGTACTTTATATTGAATATTTAAGATAGTTTTAGCACTTTTAATTCGGCCATTCATACTACTTCCATGTATTAAACAATTAAATTCAATTATTTTTTTAATTGGAATGTTGAAAACTTCATACTTATCAACATTATAAATAATAGTATCTCTTTCTTTTTTATATAATGCTACAGTAGTATCGTCAATAATATATTCTTTCATAATCAAAAACCCTCCCAAAAAATTAATTTAGGACCTACTATAGCACTTTGTATATAAAAAATTTGTCGAAGCATTGTTTAAACAATAAAAAAAGAGAATTTTTTAGTATTTTTTCTCTTCTTTTCCTTCTTTAATAAGTTTTTACTGGTAATATTAATTGGGTTAATGATTCATCTTCAACTGATTTTATAACAATTGGTTTATCATCAGCATTAATAAGTAACAAAATATTATTATCTTTGATAACTTTTAAAGCTTCAAGCATATATCTTGAACTAAAAGCAATATCAATCTTTTCTTTATTATTACTCTCTATCTTTAAAGTTTCTTCTGTTTTACCTATTTCACTAGCACTTGATGAGACAACCATTGTTTTATCATTTATTTCCATTCTAACAATATTTTTATCTTTGCTTTGCGCAAGTAAGCTGGCTCTATCAACTGCATCATTAAATTGTTTTAAATCAATGTTAATAATGTAAGAAAATTCAGAAGGAATAAAATGATTTGTATCAGGATATTGACCACTTAATAAATTAGTTTGAAATTCAATATTCTTATATTTAAATAATATTTTATTAGTAAAGATATGCATAATAACATCTTCACCATCATTTGTTAATATTTTTTCTAGTTCATTAATACTTCTTCCAGGAATAATGATATTAATTGTTGTACTAATTATATTATCAAGGGTAATACTCTTTTTTGATAAACGATATGAATCTGTTGCAATACACTCTAAGCTATTACCAGCAATTTTTAAGTTAACACCTGTAAATAATAATCTTGCTTCTTGAGTTGAAACAGCATAAGATGTTTCATTTATCATATTTTTAATTAATTCATCTTTTAAAGTAATTGGTTCTTTTGATTCATCTAAAGAAATATTTGGATAGTCAGCTAAATCATAACAATTTAAATTATATTCATTATTATCAGTATATATTTTTATTTTATTATTATCTTCTAAAGCAAATGTAATAATATCTGAAGGCATTTTTCGAATAATTTCTAAAATAAATTTACTACTTATAATAATACTTCCTGGTTGTTCTATTTTTTTAATATCTTTTTCAGGTATTTTAATTCTAATAGATAATTCTGAATCACTAGCAAATAAACTTAAACCATCATTTGTTAAATCAAATTTAATGCCATTTAAAATAGGTATTGTCGTTCTAGTACCAATTGCCCTCGTTACATTAGTAAGGGCCTCTAATAAAATATTTTTATCAATTACAAATTTCATTTAAATTCCTTCTTTCTTTTTTATTATTTTTAAATATTATTTTTTATTATAATGTTGAATATGTTGAAAACCATTACTTTATTAATTAATATCTTATATTTTTAGTGTTAATAACTATTAATTTATCAACAATTTTTTAACTAATTTATAACTTTGCTTTTATTTCTTTTAAAACCTGTTCTAAATTACTATTTTTTTGTAACTCTTCTTTTATCTTTTCACAACTAGCTACGACGGTGGAATGATCTCTGCCACCAAATTCAAAACCTATTTTAACTAAGTTTTCTTCAGTTTCACTTCGACATAAGTACATTGCAATATGTCTTGGATACGCTATATTATTGCTTCTTTTTTTGCTTTTTAAATCATCAACAGTTATTTTATAGAAATCTGCGACTACTTTTTGAATATGAGAAATTGTATTTTCTTGATAAATATTATTATCAATATAATCTTTACAAGCTTCAATTGCAAAATTTAAATCAATTCTATCTGGTGTATATAAAGCAGTATAAACAAGTAAACGATTAATTGTTCCTTCAATATGTCTTACATCACTTTGACAACCATTAGCAATATATTCAATAACATCTTTATTAACTTTATCTTTTATACTAGAATTTTGAAGTTTTTGTTTAATAATTTCACAACGAAGTTCAAAATCAGGGGGATGAATATCAACAGGAAGACCCCATTTAAATCGACTTCTAAGTCGCTCTTCGATTTTCTTTAAATCATCTGGAGATCGATCACTTGAGATAATTATTTGTTTATTAGCTTGATGAAGTGATTCAAAAGTGTGGAAGAATTCTTGTTGGGTTAAAGGGGAATCAACTAAAAATTGAATATCATCAATGATTAAAACATCAACATTACGATATTTATTTTTAAAGTTATTAGCATATTCAATTGCTTCTTTACCTTTGTTTTCTTTTGATATACAAACATATTCTTCTCTAAAATCATTACTGGTTGTATATAAAACTCTTTTTTTCGAGTGTTCAGTTATATAATTGCCAATTGCATTCATTAAATGGGTTTTGCCGGTTCCACTTTTACCATAAATAAAGAGTGGATTACGAATTGTCCCTGGTGATTGAGCTACATTCATTGCGGAAATAAAAGCAAGACGGTTGGATTCACCAATAACATAATTATCAAAGTTTAAATTAGGTTTTAAATTGGTATTCCAGACAATTATTTGACTTTCTTCATTTTCTTCTTTATTACTTTCAAGATTTGTTTCATCTTGTAATTCATCTTCAGTAAAAAATTTAAATTCATAATTGATACCTGTTAAAGAAAACATTGTGCTATCAAGAAGTTCATAATAAGTAGTTTTTAGTATTTGTTTATGGATTTGGAGAGGTACTTTTATCTTGATTTCTTTATCATCAATACTAATGAGTTCAAGGTCATTAAACCACGTTGTATAAGTGCCACGACTTACTTCGCCTTCAATTTCTTTTAATAAATTTTTAAATAGTTCGTGTGTTTTCATACCTCACCCCACATCTCATATATATCCCAATTTCAATTTTAACTTAAATGCATTTTGATTACAAGATTAAATTATAAAAAAAAAGTTTTCAACATATTTATTAACATTAAAAACGGCATATTTATGCGTGTTAATTACTTATTTTAACACTTTCAACAAATTTTTATTAACATTATAAACAAATAGTAATTTTAGTTAATAATTATTAATGTTGAAAATGTTATAATTGTTAACATTATATTTAAATACTTTCTTATTTTTTTAAAATTTATTGTTAATAATTTGTTAAAAACGTTTATTTTTTTAAACTTAATTCTTCTTTATTGTTAATATATCTTAAGTAATTCATTGTTGAGGTATCATAAATTACTTGTGATAAAATAATTTCTAATGTTGGAAATCTTTCTAAAAGATAATTTTTAATACTTGTTATTTCATCATATTCTTCATCTCTTATATAAAAATCATTCATTAGTTTATTAATATAATCTTCATAAACATTAAAAAGGCCTGTAACTATTCCATATACTTCATTATATTTAGATCCTAAATAATCTATATATTCTTTCTCAATTTTATATATATAATCTTTTAAATCTTCATCAATAATAATATCTGAATCTGTATTATCATCGAGTGTTCTTATTTTATAAGAATTACTCAATATGATATTTCTTATTATTAAATAAGTCCAGATATGTTCATCAAGAGTAAAATCACTATTTAATTTTGCATATTCTTGTAATCTTTCTAAAATCATTAGAAATAAATCAATACGATATTCTGAACCACATTTAATTTCAATATCAAAAGTACTATCATTTGGATCAATATTTATTTTATTATTAAAATTATTATAACCTTCTAAACCATTTAAATAATATAAAATACGATCTAATCTCTTAATATCTTTTAATTTAACAACATTCCAATAGTTATATAAATCTTTAACATTTTGACTATTTATAGCTTGATAATATTTATCGATACTAGTATTATTAAACATTCCTAAAAGTAATAAAGTAGCTTCTTTTTTCCTTGCTGTAAGATAAGAATAATCATTAGTGGTTTTCTTATTATAAGGATAATTCCCACAATTTTGAATATAAGATTCAGCCGAAGATTCAATTAAAAAATTTAAGTTTAAATTACTAAATCTTAAACATTCTTGTTCACTATCACGTCGACATTCACATTTATCTTGTCTTGCGTGATTAATCTCGTGCCAAAGGGTTTTAAGAAGATTACTATAATAATAATTAAAGAAAGCATAAGAATCAACATCTTCAAAATCATATTTATAATCTCTTTTAATACTAAATTCTAAAATTTTGTCCATATCAATAATAATTTTATATTCTCCTGGGTAATAATTACCTAAAATACCTCTTTGATTAATCTTATCAACTTTAATAACTAAATTACTTAAAACATGTAAATCATCACCTTTAAGTTCATTATTTCGACATAAATATGCAATAATATATTGAAGAGCATTAGTAAATAAATAACTACTATGTAATTTATCTTTATTATTGCCTTCAATTTCTTGCCATTTTAAATAAACATCATATGTATTAACTTCATATTCTCGAAAATAATAAGGTTCAATTAAATTAGTATCTACATCTCTATTAAGATAAATTTGCCATAGAATTTTATTAACATTTTTAGGTGTATAACTAAAACAAGGAGTGGCTTCATAATTATAAATTTCTTTAGCTTCCTCTGTATTTAATCCTAAGTTATCAAAATCATAATTGACTTTATATTTTTTTATATATTGATAATATTCTATTAAAGATTCATCTAGACTATCAATATCCTTATCTTTAGGTGATTTACTTCCAGATAATGATAATAATGTACTAATGCTTATAACAAGAGCAATTATTCTATTTTTAATATTTTTTTTCATTATCAAAATTCCCCTTTAAAAATTTGAATTGTATTATACTACAAGTAAATTTGGTTTGCAACTGAATTTTCTTGACATTTCTATAATAATAATGATATAGTAATAACGCTTAGGAAGAGGTGTATTAATGAAAAGAACTTATCAACCAAATAATCGTAAAAAGGCCAAAAAACACGGTTTCTTTGCTCGTAAAGGAACAAAGATTATTAATAATCGCCGTAGAAAAGGACGTAAGGAATTAACTAAATAATTTCTTACGCATTTTTTAAATTATGAAAAAAAGGGAAATTGTCAAATCAAATGAATTATTTAATCAAATAATTGCAAAAGGTAATAAAGTAAGTAATAAGTATTTTATAATTTATTCTATTAAAAAAGAAGAAATAAAAAATAATTATGGTATTGCGGTTGGTAAAAAAGTTGGAAAAGCTGTTATAAGAAATCGAATAAAAAGAAAAGTTAGAAATATAATTGATAATAATCGCTTTTTATTTCCAAATTATCATAATTATATTATAATATGTAAAAGAGATATAGTATCTCTTACCTATCAAGAGATGGAATTAAGTTTGCAAAAATTGTTAAATAATAAAGGAGAAAACTAATGAAAAAGAAATTAATGGCAGTAATATTATTGTTAGCAGTGTTATTTACAGGCGGATGTGGTGCCAATGATTATATAAAAGATGCTGATAATAAGATAGTTCAGTTTGAAGAAACCGGTCAAAATCTTCCTAATAATATATTATGTAAACCAGAAGCTGATTCTGAATTATATAAAGTATATGAAAAATATGATGATGAATTAAAAATATCTTTAAAGGATTTACCAACTTGCAGTAATTTTAAAATTAATTCTAATAAATCATCAAGTATTTGGGAACTTATCTTTGTTAAACCCTTAGCGTATTTAATTTTAGTTTTAGGTAAACTTGTTGGTAATATGGGTATTTCCTTAATTCTTGTTGGTCTTGCCATTCGTTTAATTTTATTACCATCAGCATATAAAACTCAAAAGCAAAGTAAGAATATGCAAAAAGTTCAACAAGAAATGCAAAAATTAGAACTTAAATATCGTGGCCGTGAAGATCGTGAATCATTAATGATGAAAAGCCAAGAAATGATGAATGTTTATAAAAAATTTAATGTTAAACCAATGTCTGGCTGTTTAGTAGCATTCTTACAATTACCTATCTTCTTTGCTTTTTTACAAGCGATTAATCGTGTACCAGCTATTTTTGAAGATAAACTTTTAGGTTTTAATTTAGGTATGACTCCTTATGTTGGTTTATCAAAAGGTAATTATTTATATATTTTCCTAGTTATTTTAATTGCCTTGTCAACTTATTTTTCTTTCAAATATTCAATGCGTAGCACAGGAGCCATTAATCAAACGAAAGAAATGCAAGATCAAATGGGTATGATGACGAAAATAATGACTGTAATGATTGTTATAACATCATTCTCATTATCAACTGCCTTAGCCTTCTATTGGATTATAACTTATGCCTTTATTGCTATTCAGACTTTTGTCTTTAGAAGATTATCTGGCGAAGTAAAGAAAAAAGATAAAAAGGATAAAAATAATAAAAATGATAAAATAAAAGATAAGTTAGAAATTAAAAGAGGTATGAAGTATGGAAATAATAACTAAAGAAGGAAAAGACTTAGAAGAAATATTAGCAAATGTTTGTGAAGAAAATGGTATAACAGATAAAGATTTTTACTATAATTACACCGAAAAAAAAGGTGGATTATTTAATAAAAATAACAGTTATGAAGTAAAAATATATCTAAAAAGTGAATTATTACAATTTACTAAAGAATATTTAGAAGAATTACTTTCTAATATGGGGCTTAGTGTTAACTTTGAAACTAAACTTAGAGATGGTGTTATTTATATAAAAATATATTCATCAAATAACCCAGTTTTAATAGGTAGAGAAGGTAATACTTTAAAAGCTTTAGAAAATATTGTTAAACAAAAATTAAATACGGAGTTTAATATTCATTGTTATTTAGTTTTAGATGTCGAAAACTATAGAGAAAAACAAGAACAAAGATTAATTAGACTTGCAAGAAATCTAGCTAAAGAAGTAGCGAGAACTAAAGTTGAAGTAGAACTTGATAATATGAATGCATATGACAGAAGAATAGTTCATAATGCCTTAACTAATTTTAAAGGTGTTAAAACCGAAAGTACTGGCGAAGAACCAAATAGACACGTAGTTATTAAACCAGAATAATTAAAAAAGACGTTAGCGTCTTTTTTGCTTTTTTAAACTACAAATAATAGTGCAATTTAATTTAATTTGTGCTATTATATACGCGTATGTAAGTGGGGATGTATATGGAAGATACTATATGTGCAATTGCAACTTCTTTAGGAGTGGGGGCAATATCAATTATTAGAGTAAGTGGTAAAGATACCATCAATATAGTAAATAAAATATTTAAAGGTAAAGATTTAACTAAAGTTCAAAGTCATACTATACATTATGGCTATATTTGTGATGGAGAAGAGATAGTTGATGAAGTATTAGTAAGTGTTATGTTAGCCCCTAAAACATATACAAAAGAAGATATTATTGAAATAAATTCTCACGGTAGTATCAATGCCACCAATAAAATAATGGAATTACTTCTTGATAATGGTTGTCGAATAGCAGAACCAGGAGAATTTACTAAAAGAGCCTTTTTAAATGGTAGAATTGACTTAACTCAAGCTGAAAGTGTCAATGATTTAATTAATGCATCATCTGATAATCAAAGAAAATTAGCATTAAATAATTTAAAGGGAACGCTTACTAAAAGAATAAGAAGTTTTCGAAAAGAATTAGTATCTTTAATGGCTAATATTGAAGTAAATATTGATTATCCTGAGTATGATGATATAGAAGTAATAACTAAAGAAACATTAATACCTAAATTAAATAAATTAAAAGATGAATTAAAAAAATTAATTATGGATTCTAAGAATAGTCGAATTATTAATGAAGGAATAAATGTAGCGATTGTAGGTAGACCAAATGTTGGAAAAAGTAGTATTTTAAATAAATTATTAGATGAAAAAAAAGCAATTGTTACTAATATTGCCGGAACAACAAGAGATATAGTTGAGGGTTCAATATCATTAAATGGCTTTAAAGTTAATTTTATTGATACGGCTGGAATTAGAAAAACTACTGATATAGTTGAGAAAATTGGGGTAACTAAGAGTAAAAAAGTAATTAAAGATGCTGACTTAGTAGTAGTAGTTTTAAATGGTAATGAAAAATTAACTTTAGATGATGAAAAATTAATTAAAAATATTCCTAGTAAAAAAAGAATTATTTTTGTTAATAAATCTGATTTAAAGTTAAAAATTAATTTAGAAGATAATTATATATTAGGAAATAGTAAAGAAGACTTAGGATTAGATAATTTAAAAAACGCTATTATCGACAAATTAAATTTAGAAAATATAACTAAAGATATGACTTATATTTCTAATGTTAGACAATTAGATTTATTAAAGAAAGCTTTAAAAAGTATTGAAGAGGCTTTAAATAACCTAGTAATTATGCCTGTTGATATTGCTTTAATAGATATTAAAAATGCTTGGAATTATTTAGGAGAAATAACTGGTGAAGTATATCAAGATGAATTAATTGATACTTTATTTAGTAATTTCTGTTTAGGAAAATAGGTGATTAAAAAATGTATGATGTTATCGTAGTTGGAGGAGGACACGCAGGATGTGAGGCAAGTAATGCTGCTTCTAAAATGGGTATGAAAACCCTTCTTTTAACTATGAATAAAAATAATATAGCTGATATGCCTTGTAATCCTTCAATCGGGGGAACAGCAAAAGGCGTTATTGTAAGAGAGATCGATGCTTTAGGAGGATTAATGGGAATTGTGGCTGATAAAAGCCATTTTCAAATCAAAATGCTTAATAATAGCAAAGGCCCAGCAGTAAGAAGCCTAAGAGCTCAAGCCGATAAAAGAGTATATCCTAAAGTTATGTTAGAATATTTAGAAAATAATCCTAATTTAGAAATAAAAGAGGGTTTAGTTGAAGATTTAATTATTGAAGATAATAAAGTTTTAGGAGTTATTCTTAATAATGGTGAAAAAATATATAGTAAAACTGTTATTTTAACAACAGGTACTTATTTAAAAAGTGATATTTTAAGAGGTAGTGATAGAACACCATCGGGCCCACACGGAGAAGGAAGAAGTAATCATCTTAGTGATAACTTAAAAAAATATGGATTAAATATCATTAGACTTAAAACGGGAACACCACCGAGAATAAAAAAAGAATCAATTGATTTTTCTTTAATGAGTGAAGAATTAGGTGATGATACATATCATACTTTTAGTTTTGATTTAAAACCCGTTTATGATATTAATAAGCAACAAAAATGTTACTTACTTTATACTAATGATTTAACAAAAGAAATTATTAATAAACATTTAAAAGAATCAGCAATGTATGGTGGATATGTTACTGGAGTAGGACCAAGATATTGTCCGTCAATTGAAGATAAAATAGTTAGATTTGCTGATAAAGAAAGACATCAATTGTTTTTAGAGCCAGAAAGCATTTATTATGATGAATGGTATTTACAAGGATTTTCTACTAGTATGCCCGAATATGTTCAAGAAGAAATGGTGCATTCATTAAGGGGATTAGAAAACGCTATTATTACTAAATATGCTTATGCCATTGAATATGATGCTATATCACCATTACAAATAAATGCTAGTTTAGAAAATAAAGTTTTAGCTAATCTTTTTACAGCGGGTCAAATTAATGGTACAAGTGGCTATGAAGAAGCCGCAGGTCAAGGTTTAATGGCCGGAATTAATGCTTCTTTAAAAATAAAAGGAAAAGATGCTTTAGTGTTGCTTCGAAGTGAAGCATATATTGGTGTTTTAATTGATGATTTAGTTACTAAAGGAATAACTGATCCATATAGAATGCTTACAAGTAGAGCAGAATTTCGTCTTTTACTTCGTAGTGATAATGCAGATTTACGTTTAAGAGAAAAAGGGTATGAAGTAGGTTTAATAAATGAAGAACAACATCAAAGATTGTTAGATAAGATTAAAAATATTGAACTTTTAAAAACAGAATTAAAAACTAAAAAGTTAGTTATTGATAAAGATGTAAGAAAAGTATTTAATGATTATAATATTTTAATACCAAATAAAAATATTACGTATGAAGAATTATTAAAAAGGCCAGAAATTACTTTTGATTTTTTAAAAAACTTTACTACATTTAATTATGATGATGAAGTATTAGAACAAGTAGAAATTGCTTTAAAATACGAAGGATATATTAATAAATCAATTAAGGAAGCTGAAAAATTATTAAAAGTTGAAGAAAAGCAAATACCAGATGATATAGATTATCAAAATGTTAAAAATATAGCTAGTGAAGCAAGACAAAAGTTAAGTGAAGTAAGACCAAGAACTATTGCTCAAGCAGCTAGAATTAGTGGGGTAAATCCGGCTGATATAGCGATATTGGCGGTTTATTTAAAAAAGGAATATAATAAAAATGAATAGAAAAGAATTTATTAAAGAAATTACTAAATTAAATATTAATTACAATGAAGATATGTTAAATAAATTAGAAATATATAAAGAATTTTTAAAAGAATATAATATGCATACTAATTTAACTGCCATAAAAAATGACGATGATATTTATTTAAAACACTTTTATGATTCTTTAACAATAGTTAAAGCAGTTAATTTAAATGATGCATCTAACCTAATAGACATTGGTACAGGAGCAGGATTTCCGGGAATGGTAGTTAAAATATTTTTTCCTCATTTAAATGTTTATTTATTAGATTCTAATAATAAAAAAACTAAATTTTTACAAGAATTACAAGAAAAACTTAGTATTTCTGTAAATATTATTAATGACCGTTGTGAAAATTATGCTAAATTAAAATTAAATAAATTTGATATTGTAACTTCAAGAGCGGTAGCTAACTTAAGAGTATTATCTGAATTAAGTCTTCCTCTAGTTAAAAAAGATGGATTATTTATTGCTTTAAAAGGTAATATTGAAGAAGAATTAAAAGATGCTTTAGATACAATCCATTTACTAGATAGTGAAATAATAAATACAATTAATTTTGAATTATATAATAATGATGGTATTAGAAATATTGTAGTAATTAAGAAAAACAAAGATACACTACCAAATAAGTTAAGACCTTATGATAAAATTATTAAAAAACCTTTGAAAATATAGTTTTAACTAAATTAGCAGGATAAATTTCGTAAAGCTCAAATTTATTAACTTCTAATTCAAATGGTTTAAAATCTTTTAGAATTTTTTCTTTAATTGCAATTATTTTATTATAATCTTTATCTATATGAATAGTAATATGAAATTTATAATCTTCCGGATTATATTTTTTACTTGGAAAAATTTGATATATTTGTTTTTGTAATAATTTTAATTCATTGTTATTTTCTACATTAAAATATAAGACATAACTATTTTCTTTGCCGTTCATTATTTTTACATTATCTATTTTAATTTTTAACTTAGGAAATTCAATTTGTGATAGAGCTTCAATTACTTTTATTTCTTCCTCAATATTCCAAGCAAATAAGGTTATGTGATACGGAAGTGTGTCAGCTTCAATTCGATTAATATCGCTTTTTCCAAAAGGAATTTTGCACAATTTTTCATTTATTTTATTAATATAAAATTTTATCTTTTGATTATTTAGATCATTAAAAGTCAAAATAAATGTTATTCTTTCATTCATATTAAATATCCTTTCAATTATAATCTTTACAATAATTATTCTAACATAAATTATTTAATTATAATCAATTAAATGTCAAATAGTAATAATAAAATGGAAAACTATAAATGACTATGTTAAAATAAAAGTGTAAATATTTATTATATTTGGGAGGTTCAGGTATGAATAAAACTAAAAAAATTAGTGATACTTTAGCTCAAGAATTAACTTGGTATGCCGAGGCTAATAGTGATATTACACAAATAAAAGATCCTAATTTATTACGTAATTTTAAAGAATTACAACAAAGAAATGAATTTATCATTTTTTCATTTTTGTGGAAATTATTTCCTGATGATATTTTAAAAAAGGAAATGACCATTAGAGGTAGTAATGGTACATATACAGAGTTATCCAATTTTACTAAAGATAAAGATATTGCTGTTGGTTTTAAAAGTTATGCAACGTCTTCATTAGTAATTGGTGCAGAGATATCTGTTAAAAGTGAAGATAAATGGAATGACGTTTTTAATGTTCAAACAAGACCTTTAGATAATAATGTTCCAATGTTAAGATATGTTAAATATCCTTCAATTAATGCTACAATGCCTATAATGGATTGTTACGCTGAGTTTTTAATTCCTTATAATGAAGGGTATTTATTTTTTTCAAATGCTAATGAGTTAAACACTTTTACGACAACATATATTGAAAATAAAGGATTAGAACCTAAACTACTTGAAGTAAAGTTTTATATTAAAGAAAATAATATTGAAAAACAAAATGTAGATTTGGCTGATATGACGGTTGGCGATTTATTTAATTTAATTGTATCTAAAAATTATGAAGTTTTATATGATAAAGTAAATAATCGTGGTTTAAAATAAATTTAGTAATTAAATTATAAAGTTAGATTTCAAAAGATAGAAAAGGAAAAATTCTATCTTTTTTAAAATGTTTTAAACAAGAGAAAATAGCTTTTTATAAATTTACGTTTTAATAAGCTTTAGTTTGAATTTTTAATAATTTTTTCAAAAAATAGCAAGATAGTTATTGACAAATATATGTTCGTAGTAGTATGATGGGTTTATCAGAGAATAAAGTATTAATTTATAACCTTAAAATGTAATTCAACTGTCCGGTAAAATCGGACAGTTGAAAAACAAAATTGTTTTAATTAATGAATTAAAAAGATAATTTGAAACCGTTACAAATTGTAACGCTTTGAAATAAAATTAATAATTATGAAGGTGGGGTTTAATTAATGGAAAATGAAACAATTATTAAAGAATATGAAAATAAAAAAATAAGATATATTACAGTTAATAACGTAGTTTATTACAGTATTGTAGATGTTATAAGCATCTTAACAGAAAGTAAAGATGCATATCATTACTGGAGGACATTAAAGTCTAGATTAATCAAAAATAACAATGAAACCGTCACAAGCTGTGACGCTTTGAAATTAGAATCAGCCGATGGAAAAAATCGTTTAACAGATGTCATAGATAGTGAAAAATTAATAGAATTAATAAATTATATTCCCAGCAAAAAGAAAGAAAAATTTATTGAATGGTTAAAGAATGAAAATGAAATTGCCAAAGTTGAAAATGCTGAAATTGTCCCATATAATGAGCAAAAAATAACCAATTTGATTTATGAAATAAGAGGTGTTCAAGTGATGTTAGATAGTGATTTAGCCATTCTTTATAACTGTAAAAATGGTACCAAAGAGATTAACCAAGCAGTAAAAAATAACCCTGAAAAATTTCCAAAAAGATTTTCTTGGAAGTTAAATGAAGATGAATTTAAAAGTTTTTTGGTCAAAAGTTTTGACCAAAAAATTGAAAATAGAGGAGGCAGATATAAAAATCCAAGAGTCTTTACTGAATCTGGGGTGGCAATGTTAGCAACAATTTTAAAAACTGATGTTGCTTCTAAAGTCAGTGTAGCAATTATGGATGCTTTTGTTCTAATGCGAAAATATATTTCGAGGGATTTATTAGAGCAAAAATATATTAATGAACAGGTTTTTAAAAA
>CANQKO010000006.1 GCA_947624505.1 uncultured Bacilli bacterium
TGGTGGACCTCGTAGGACTCGAACCTACGACCGCCCGGTTATGAGCCGGATGCTCTAACCAACTGAGCTAGAGGTCCGCATTTCTTTTTAATTATACTATATCTCTTTTTAAACTGCAAGACATAAAAGAAAAAAGATGTTAATTTTTAACACCTTTATTCCCCTTTTTAAATCAATATCTATTAATGTTTATCTTGTAACATATTAAGTAAGTCAATTTTGAACATATCTTTTGAAGCATTAGCTTTGGAAATCATAATTCCTTTATAAGTAGTTAACTCTGACATATGTCCCTCTAATAAAATATCTTCTGGCGTTATAGTTTCAAGAATAACTACTTTTTCTTTCTTATGAGCAGTATAAATTAACTTAACCTCACCGTGGATTTGCGTAAACATTTTATCACTTGGTAATCTAAGTTCATATTTTTCTGTGCCATTTTTTCTATCAGTTTTTACTTTTTCTCCTACAAATTTACCATTTCTTAAAGCTGGATAAAAATCAAAAGTTAATTTCTTAAAAGCGAGCATATTATACTTCTTTAAAGCTCTTTCTAACTTTTTAAATTCATTTTCATTAACGTAATCTAAAACGTATCCTTTCATCTAACATACCCCCTAATTACGTTATAAGTATAGCACATAAAAAAGAAAATGTCAACTATCTGTCTAAAATTTCTTGATTTAGCAATAAATTGGCATTTTCTTCTTGCTTTTTTGTAAAACTTTTACATTTTATTTTGACGTCTATTTTAAATAAACAATTGTCTCTCCCAAGTTCCAATTATTAAGTTGAAATTTTAATACTTTCGGATTATCTTTTAAAATTTTATGAACCTCTTTAGTTAAAATATTAGTACTCTTTCCGTGAATAATAATAATTTCTTTATTATGCATTTTAACATTATCATTAATAAATTCCGTAACAAGAGCATATACCATTGCCACTTCTTCACCGTGGAGATCTAATTTTGGACTCTTACTTGTTAACATTTTGATTTACAACATTAGGGTTTTGATTATTTACCACATTGCTAGCAACTTGATTATTATTTACTACCCCACCATTATTAGGCATATTTTGAATATTTTGAACACCAGCATTTTGATTTATATTCCCATTTTGATTATTTATAGCTCCATTATTTAATTGAGAACTATTTACCGGTTGGTTTCCAACATTAGCATTTCCCGAAGGTGTTGCTGGAGTTTGTGAATTTAGAGGCGGTGTATCATTTGGCACACTCGTACTATTTTGACCGCCAAACTTTGAATCATAATAATTAGAAACATCTGATAAAGATGGTAAAGAATTTCTAGATGTTAATTTAGTCGTAGCTATTGAAGCTGCAATAGTACCATATATTAAACATTTTTCTAAATCAAATTTCTTTAATACCCCATAAGCATAACCACCAACAAAAGCTTCTTTAGCACCATTAGTATCTACAATTCCCACTCTTACTGGAGGAAGAATTTTAACTTGGCCACCTATAGAATAAATACAACCTCTTTCGCCAATCGTAATAATAACTTCTGATTTATTATATTTTTGCTTAATAGAATTATAAATACTTACTAATGTAGCTGTATTATTAAAATCAAACTTTATATTAGTAGCGCTTTCCGCAGCACTTTGACTAAAGAATAAAGTATTAGCATATTTACATAATTCAAGCATTTCTTTATCAAATCTAGATACAATTAAATAAGTTGGTATTTTCTCATACTTATCAAACGCCGCTACTGTAGCATTAAAATCATTACCATCAGATATAACAATATCAGGTTCAATTCCAAAAGAATATTTTTTCAAAAAAGAATTACTTTCCAAATCTAGAACGGTTTTATTCTTAGTTGTTTCATTAACAATGACTATACTTTGACCTGTTTTTTTATCATAACTAGTTTCTAAATAATCCGTTTTTATCCCAATTGTTTCATATTCTTTTTTAATTTTAGAAGCTCCATCATCTGGACCTAACATACTAGCAATATAAGTTTCTACTCCCCATTTACCTAGTAAATAAGCTACATTTCCAGCAAGACCACCACCACATTCAGTTTTATTATTAATTCTAATAGTCTTTCCTTCTTCAATTCGTTCATTAATTACACAAGTAGTCTCAATTACTGACTTACCAATACATAATACTCTCACAAGCACAACCTACTTTCTATCAAATATTATACAATAAACTTTATCTTTTTAAAAGAGGGATTTAAGAATCTCCATAATTACTTTGCTACTTTTTGTAACAAATACTTCAATACTACTTGTAAGACTGTCTCCAAGCTTAGAAAATTTGTTACTATAATCAACACTTTCATTTTCTAAATAAGAATCTAAGTTTATTTCTTCGCCACTAGCAATTTTATCTTCAAATTCCTTAATATTATTCTCGGTTATTATAACTTTATTTCTTATTCTTCCTTCATAATAGCCACTAAAACTAGCTATATATAAAGCAATAAAAACAATAAAAAAAGCTAGGAGAATTTTTAAAACAGGATGAATTTTTTTTCGTTTAACCATTCTCATCTTCCTTTATAAACTGTGCTAATATTTTAGCTAAAGCTTTTAGGGTATTATCTACTTCAGTTATATTGTTGTATTGCCCTCCTACTTCAATTAATAAAGTGTTTTGATCAAAATCTTGATTATATATTCCATTTACTCCAGTCCCACTTTTTTTAGTAATACCCCTAAATAAATCAGGACTAAAAGCTTTAATTAATTCCGCTAATTTATTAGCTTTTTCTAAATTTATTTCATAATTATCGTGTTCAAGCCCAACCACTAATAAAACTTTAGCATAACTTTTTCCATCAATTGTCGCAGTAGTTTTTTCATATTTACTACTATCTCTGTGCAAATCTATAAAATACTTTAAAGTGTTAATTTCTTTTTTTCTTCTTTCTAAAAGCATTCGACTAACACTATAACTATCACTATACTTTAAACTTAGTGCGTGGATCATATTCGTAATATTTTCTTCTTCAACATATACCCCAATTTCCTCATCTTCTAAATATTCTTTTAACATTTTGCTAGCAAGTAAGACACCGGTAGCAATATTATAAGCCCCAAGATAAGGACTTTCATATTTTTCTTCTTGGTGCGTATTATATAGATAAACTATTTTATCAAGTGTTTTTTCTTCATTTTCTAAAATATCTAAAGGGGGAATTATTTCTACTTCACTTTTTTCTACTGGTTTACTTTCTTCTAATTTAATATTAAGAGCATATTTAAGTAGAAAATCGACATCAGTAATTTTTTCCCTTTTATTAATCCCATCACTTAATAATAAATCAATTATAGTATTATTATTAATTAAATCATTTTTATATAAATGCTTTATTGTAAAAGCAATGCTAATCAAAAACAAACCTAAATAAATAATTAAGCGATTAAATTTTTTCCGAGTTTTAAATTTTCTCAAATCATCATCACCAATTATATTATAATTATCTATAACTATATATTATGTCGAACGATGAAAAAATATTAAATTTTTTATATTTTTAAAATTATCTAATATTTGCCTTGCACATTGGTATATTTTTTGATAAAATTAATATGAATTTTTAAGGAGGGATTTTATGCCAAATATCAAAAGTTCTAAAAAAGCTGTGAAAGTTATTGCTAAAAAAACTGATGAAAATCACGAATTAAAAGCTAAAGTTAAGAATTTAATCAAAGCTTGTGAAAAAGAAATCGCTGCTTCTAATGTTGATGGCGCAACTAAAGTTTACAAAGATTTACAAAAGAATATTGATAAAGCATATCAAAAAGGATTAATTAAAGAAAATACAGTTAATCGTGAAAAGAAAAGATTAAATGCTAAAATTAAAAATATGAAGTAGTTTACTACTTTATTTTTTTTTGGTAAACTATTATTGATTGAGGTGTGATATGAAAAAATATATTGTTCCACTAATTTGTTATTTATTAATAATTTTAGTTTTATTTAATGCCAAAACAATAACTTCTTTTTTATCAAGAACAGTATCTAATAAACCAGTTTTAACAATTCCCGAAAGTGATGAATATGCTAAGAAATCTGATTATCTATATGTTCAAAATAGTAAAGATTATATACCCTATTCTTATCAAGATTTATTAAATATCTTTTATAGTGCTCTAAATAATGGCTTTGAAGAATTTACTTTTTATTGTCCCAGCGAATATGAAGAATGCCTAGATGATTATACGAAGATTATGAGTTCAAGTGATATATTAACTCATATTAATAATTATGTTCACCCATACCATACTATTTTAAATCCTTTAGAAGCAAGTCATAATGATTCAGGCGAAATAACTTTAAATATTAAATATATTTATACAGAAGAAGAAATTAATAAAGTTAATGAATACGTTGATAAAGTAATAAATGAATTATATAAAAAAGATGATAGTGATTATAATAATATTAAAAGAATTCACGATTATATAATTAATCATACTAAATATGATATTGAAAGAAATAATACTGGTGATAGTAAATATAAATCATATATAGCTTATGGACCCGCTATTGAAGGATATGCAACTTGTAATGGTTATGCCGATTTAATGGCTATTATTTTAACTAAATTAGGTTATGAAAACTATAAAATAGGAACCACTAATGAAGATATTAATAATGAGTCAGATGGTCATGTGTGGAATGCGGTTAAAATAAATGGTAAATGGCTTCATATCGATTTAACTTGGGATGATCCAGTTCCTAATCCTCCGACTGATGATAAAAATTTCTTATTAGATAAATATTTATTAGTAACAACTGAAGAATTAAAAAAAGCCGATGAAGGCGAAGTAACTGTTAATGCTCATAACTTTAATGTTAGTTATTATCAAGAATTTAAATAACTTTTTTATCATAATACAAATAACAAATGCAATCAACATCAGCATTAAATTCAAGTAAATCATTTATTTCATTATAATTTAAGGCATCATATATTATATTTCCTTTTTGATCAACGCATTTAGATTTACTGCTATTATATTCATAGTTATCTTTGATAAAATTAGTATCAGTTGTTTTAATATAATCTTCTTGTCCTTGATGTTGTTCTAACATAAAAGTAAATTTAACATCATTTTGTTTAATAACAACTTCATCTAAAACAACTGGTTTATTATGACTACTTTTATACATTAAAAATAAAAAACAAGATTCAACAATAATTAAAAAAATAACAATTATTGCTTTTTTATGCATATTAATCACACCTTTTATTCTATCTAAATTGTAAGGTAATTTTGTTTATTAGTCAATTATTTTTTCAATATATGTACATACTTCCTCATAAGTTTTAGAAAAATCTTTAAAATTAGTATTAAACCATTTAACATTCATTTGATTATTAAACCAAGTATATTGCCTTTTAGCATAATGCCTAGTATTTTTTTTGATTAATTCCTTTGCCTCATCTAAAGTACAATTATTATTTAAATATTCTAAAACTTCTTTATAACCAATGGCTCTTTTTAAAATATTAACATTACCATATTTGTGATATAAATATTTTACTTCTTCAACTAAACCTTCTTCAAACATTTTATCTACTCGTTTATTAATAATATTATATAAATTTTCTCTTTCAGTGGTTAGTCCTATAAACAAAGTATCATATAATATAGTAGGCTCTTTTTTAGTTTTATCTACTCTATTTAAATAATTTTCTAATCTTCTTCTATTACAAACATCTATTTTTAAATCTTTATCAAAAGTTAGACACATTTTATATAATTCTTCATTACTATAATTGGAATAATCACCTTTTTCTATTTTACTAAAGCTATAGTCATATAAACCAGCTTTAATATATAAACCTGTGCCTCCAACTAAAATAATATTTCTATTTTTGTATTTTTCTAATTCTTTTCTTAAATCTAATTGATAATCAGCAACACTGTAGTCTTCATTAGGATTTTTAATATCAAATAAAATATGTTCTATTCCTTCTTTTTCACTTTCTTTAACTTTAGCACTGCCTATATTAAGTTCTCTATATATTTGAGTAGCATCAGCATTAATAACAACGCCATTATATTTTTTAGCAAGTAGAACACTTAATTTAGTTTTACCTACTCCGGTTGGTCCAACAACACATATAATCATTTTATCACCACTTTTATTGTATTATATCTTACTATTTTTATTTTCTCAAGTAAAGAAAAGAGAGATTATATTAAATCTCTCAAAGAGTTAAGTCTATGAGGTTTTTACGAGTTTTCCTTCTCGATGCATCTCATAGAACAATGATGAAGGGATCAGAAGATGAACCGGTTCCAGAAGAAATCAAAACATCAGACGAAAGATAAAAAACGGGTCTGACCGCGAAGTTACCTAATGTGGAAAGAAACCTATAGCCAGCATCAAACTGATCTCCACGAGCGTATCCATCACCACCACCGACGTCCGCAATCCCCCATCCGACGACCCAGTTATCAGAGTCCGCTTCGAATCGGCCGAACAACCAAGAAGATGATATATCGTGATACCCAAGAAATTCATAATCAGTATCCGACATATTCCCGAAATCCGAATAGAGGAAATCACTAAACAAGACAAGTCCAATCTTCCCGGGAACTGAGGGGAAGCCGTACTCGAATGAGCAGTTATCATTGACCGCTTCGAAATCATACTCACCATTTGAAACAATGTCCGGCCAAGAATACTCTATAATTTTATTTTGCCATTTTGAACCTAATTTATCATAAAATTTTGGACCATCCAAATCCTTATGTAATTCGCTCTGACTCCAAGTTAGACCCTCGGGACATTCAACGCACCAAGGCAAACCTTCCTCCAACCATATATTCTTGATCAACTTCACGACACCAGCTGTCGTAATTCCCATAACGCGATAAATATATTCATTGCTCATTATTTCACCTTCACAGTCCGATTCTGAATTGTATCCAAAACATATATAATTATTTATTGTATCATAGCTTCCTGCAAATCTTGTCATTCCATTACAATCGGTAACTGTTAACCCTTTTATTGGATTACTAGCAAAATATTCTTTAACTGGTGTCCCTTTTTTATCTGTCGTTACACTAACACTTGGATAGTCTGTATTCCATCTTCCTGATGCATCTCTTACTCTTCCTTCTATGGTGTATTCTGTTCCATCACTTAATTGACTTATTGTACAACTTCCATTTGAATTAGATGCTGTTACCCAACTTCCTCCACTTTCTCTACATTGTCTTGCTATTATTGAATCTTGTCCTTCATATCCTACTGTTACTGTTATGCTACTTGTATCTTTAGAACTAGATGAAATGGTTGCTACTGGATTTATTTTATCTAACTTTATACTTTGAGATGATATATCTGATTCATTCCCTGCTTTATCTTTTACTTTTATTTTTACACTATGACTTCCTTCTATATCTTTTAATATATAACTTGTATTTAATGTTGTACTTCCTGTTGTTTTATAATCACAATTTTCTTCATATACACAATAACTCTCTATATTACTCTCTGTTATACTTGCATTATATGTTATATTATTTGTATGAGTATAAGTTGATGGATCACTTAATGTTTGACTTTCACTTGTATCTGCTGCTCCTGTTAAGGTAAATGTATTTATTACTGGTGCTGTTCTATCTACTGTTATTGTTGTTGTTGATTTATCTGTTGTTACTGATACATTATTCGCTTTATCTTTTAAATATATATACATTGTTTTTTCTCCATCAGTTGCTTCTATTGTTAATGTATTTGTTTTTTTACTTATCTCTGTCCATTCCGTACATTCTATTGTATTACTTATACAATATTGTGTTACATCTGTATCAACATATTCTAATGTATATGGTATATTTTCTGTTTGATAGGTAAATCCATTATTTAATTCTGTTCCACCACTTGTCTTTCCTGTTATACTAAATCCATTTACTTCTGGTACTTTATTATCTATATCAAAATATAATTCACAATATATTGTTTTGCTACTTTCTATTGTTACTCTTCCATCTATACTTCCTTTTGTTAATTCTTGGGTTGGTTTATATTCTATTTTATTACCATTATAATCATAACACATAGTTTGTGTTGTATTTAGTAAATAACCACTAGTAGGAAATGTTGTATCATTAGATTCTTTCCAATCTTTTCCATTAAATGTTTGTTCTTTATATATACTAAATTCTTTTCTTTCAATTTTACTTACTTTATTCTTTTCTACCACACTAGTATCTTTTTTAAATACTAAAAATACACTTAACATTGTAAGTAATACTATTAATATTGTTATAAATTTCTTATTTTTCATAGATTATTCTCCCAACGATTACATAGGTAAATATTACCTATCATAGATTTAATTATAGGCAAAATGTACCTATATGTCAATAGGTAAATTATAACTATATTAAAATAACATTGGTGGTTATAGATGAATAGATTAAAAGAATTAAGAGAGGATAAAGATATTTATCAAAAAGATATTGCTAAATATTTAAATATTGATCAATCTAATTATAGTAAGTATGAATTAGAAAAGATTAATATACCTGTTATTATTTTAAAAAAACTAGCTGATTATTATGATACATCAATTGATTATTTATTATATAGAACCGATAAAAAGGAAGCTTTACCTAAATCAATTATGAAAGAAAATAAAGAAAAATAATTTATCTTTTAGAAAAATTATGTTATATTAACGGTGTGATTTTTTATGAATATTATTGGTATAATTTGTGAATATAATCCATTTCATAATGGACACTTATATCATTTACAAAAAGTTAAAGAAATGTTTCCAGATTCTCTAGTCATTTTAGTATTAAATGGCTACTTTTTAGAACGTGGAGAAATATCTATAATATCTAAAGAAAATAAAACTAAATTAGCTCTTTTAAATGGTATAGATATAGTTATCGAACTACCCTTTGTCTTTGGTACTCAAAGTGCAGATACTTTTGCTAATATAAGTGTTAAGATATTAAATGAATTAAAATGTGAATATTTAATATTTGGTAGTGAATCAAATAATCTTGATGTTTTAAATAGAATAACTAATTATACTTATAAAGAAAATGACACATATAAAAAAGAAATTAAAAAGTATTTAGATATGGGCTATAACTACCCTTCTAGTTTAGCTAAAGCCCTAAATATGGATTTTGAATTTAAATCTAATGATTTACTAGCTATATCATATATGAAATCTATTAAAAAGAATAATTATAAAATTAAGCCACTTACAATCAAAAGAACTAATGATTATCTAGATACTAGTTCTGATAATTCTATAATAAGTGCTTCAAATATTAGAGAAAAACTTAAAAATAATATTGAGATAACTAAATATGTGCCAAGTAAAACTTTAAAATATATTGAAAAAGTTAATTTAGATAATTTATTTAATTACTTAAAATACAAAATAATTACGGAAAAAGATTTGAGTATTTATGTTGATGTTGATGAAGGGATTGATAATCGTCTTAAAAAAATAATTTTTAATAGTCATAATTTGGATGAATTAATTGAAAATATTAAATCAAAAAGATATACTTATAATAAGATAAGAAGAATGCTTATTCATATTTTAATAGGATTTACTAAAGAAGATAATAAAATAATTAATTTAGATTATATCAAAGTTTTGGGATTTAATAAAAAAGGGCAAAATTATTTAAACAGTATTAAAAAAGATTTAAATATACCTATTAATATTAATAAAAATTCCCTTTGTTATAAATATGAATTGTTATCATCATTTATCTATGATTTATTATGCAATAGCACTAGTTATGAATATGAAATAACGGGAAAACCACTCTATTTTAAATAAAATAAAGGGAATTTATATATTGTAGGAAGATATTGGTTGACATCTTCCTTTTTTTATGGTAAGATAGTGCGCGTATTCATTGAAAGGGGATTTTGGTAATGAATAATGATAAAATTTATGAAATTTTAAACAATTACTCTGAAGATCTTAATAATTTGTTAAGTAGTTTAAGAGAGGAAAGAACTACTCTTCAAATGGAAGATGATTCAAGAAGAAAGGAAAAGAAACTTGCTTTAATTGATGAAAAAATAAGTAAGGTAGAACAATTGGCTCATCGTTTAGATTGTCTATATGGCTATGACGAAATTATGGGACAATTAGATTCATTAAGAGATAGTAAAGAAATTCCAGATGAAGTTGTTTCTTCTATTTCAGTTTCTATTGATACTATTATGAAAAATGTCGCTCTATTAAATAATTTAAAAGAAGATGAATTAAATAATTCAGATGAAATCATCAGACAAATTAACAGAAAAACAGTTGATTTAAGAAGAAGTGAACGTTTATTAAGCGGCCAAGAAAGCAAAGAGATTCATTCTAAACTTGAAGAACTGGAAAATAAACTTGCATCTTTAAAAAAATACGATGTAGCTTGTCAACAAACTGATAAATTAACTGAGCTTATAGATGAAGTTCTTGCATCTTCAAATGAAAAGGACAAAAATAAGGCAATTGATCAATGTATTGATTATATTAATTCAATAGTTGATGATGATCTTGATCAAATTATTAAAAATGACGTAAGCGAAGTTAAAAAACTAACCAAAAAGCAAGACAAAAAGAAAGAAGTCAAAAAAGAAAAAGAAGAAAAAGATAAAAAGTTTGCTATGTGGTTTAAAAAACATTGGAAAAAGATTACTGCTGGTGTGGTTGCTGTTGCGGCCTTAGCTACTATATCCGTTTTAATTAATAAAGGCATTGAGAAAATGGCTGATAAAATGGATAAAGAGAATGATGATACTACTACTCAAAGCCAAGATACAACAGAAAATATTGATACTATTGATACTACTATTGATCGAAGTGATATTTTAGATAAAATTGAAAAAGTTGAAGACCCAGTTATCTTAGCTTTAAAAGAAAAAGGCTATAATGAATATAATGCTAAATTAATGACTGAAAACTTTGATGATGAAACATTAAAAGCTTTATTAGAATTTTATCGTCCAGAAGCAGAAAAATATGCTGGTTCTAAAGAATTTAATTTAGATTACTTAGATAATTATGAACAAACTATAGCTAAATATGAAGTTTCTAGTGATCAAGCAATTGATTATGTAAATAGAGCTTATAAAGTTAAAGAAACAGGTTTCTTTAATAATGATGAAGAACTTGATATAACTTATATTATTGATACTATAAAATCTATTGATAAAAAAGAAACAATGATAGCAACTGATTCATTACTTTGTGATGCATTAAATAGAATTGCTGAAGGATATTTATTTGGTAATTCAAATGAAAATGATCTTAAAAAATTAGATTCATTTAAATATCTTGCTAAAGAAGGTACAGACTTGAATGCGTTTTTAGTAAGATTTGAATCTTTAATCAAAAATATTATTAATGAACCAAAAAGCAATATACGTAAAAATGAGTTATATAATTTCTTAAATATTTTTGGCCATTCTGTTAATGGTATTAGCGATAATGATGCTCATTTAACTAATGATGAAAACTTAAATAAAGATGCGATAATAAGTGATTATTATGATTATTGGATTGCTTATAATTATTTCATTCAACCATTATATCCACTAGCTTATCCGACAGAAATTGAACTTCCACCAACAACACCAATTATTCCTGAAGGTGCAACAGAAGAGATGATTAATGAAGCTTGGGCTGATTTACAAGCCGAATGGGATCGTGTTGAAAAAGAAAAAGGCATTCTCGATATTGAATCAAGAATGTATGAACTTGAGGAATTACAAATTTACATATATACAACATTATGTGGTCCAGAATATGATAACTTTAATCGTGCAAACGAAGGATTAATAAAATAAAGGAGGTAAAATATAATGTATACTGAAGATACTAAACCAGAAATTGACTGGGGAAATTTAATCAAAAAAGGAATTGTTATATTTGTTGTTGCTTTAATAGTTTTCTTCATAATTTGGTTATTTGTTAGAGGAAATAATAACAATAAAAATGTTAATGTTCAATATGATCCTACTACTAATAATAGTACTAATAATGGTAATAATGGCAATAACAATACTTCTACTGATATTAATAATCCAACTTATTCAAAAGAATTCTTAGAAGGATATCGTTATTTTCACGATACTGCCAAAGAATATTTCTTAATAAGTGAGTTACCATCTAAAGGTAAAACTTTAAAATATACTCTTCAAGAATTAATTGATAAAGGATTAATATTTGCTTGGGAATACAAAGATGGTAAAACTTGTGATACGGAAGGTAGTTATGTTTTTGTAACTAATAATAATGGTAAATATAATTTATCTGTTTCACTTGTTTGTGGAATTGAAGTTGCTAAAACAACTGAAGAACTTGGATGCAATCAATTATGTTTAAGTGGTAATTGTGGAAATAATCCAGAAGTTGAAGATTATGTTAAAGAATATCAATATAAACAAGCCTACACTACTAAAGAAACTGTTTATAGTTGTCCTAGTGGTTATACTAGAAGTGGTTCTAAATGTATAAAAAATAATAAAAGCACCATTGACGCTACTAAAACGATAAATTATGTTTGTCCTTCTGGTTATACTAAGAGTGGTTCTGGAACAAGTACTAAATGTTACAAAAATGCTAGTGATCAAGTAGCGGCAAAAGAAGAAATTACTTATACTTGTCCTAGTGGTTATGTTAAAAGTGGTTCTGGAGCAGATACTAAATGTTATAAAACTAGTTCAAATTATAAAGATGCTCAATATACTGTAAATTATTCTTGTCCTGCTGGATATAATAAAGTTGGTAACTCTTGTGTAAGAGATGAAAGTGTAAATCCATCTTCAAATGTCACATATAGTTGTCCTGCTGGTTATACCCAAAATGGTTCTATTTGTACAAAAACGGAAACTATCAATCTTTCTAGTAGTACATATTATAGTTGTCCTAATGGTTATAGTTTAAGTGGTTCGATGTGTTATAGAACTGATACTGTTAATCTATCTAGTACAACAACTTATAGTTGTCCTTCTGGTTATACACAAAGTGGTTCTACTTGTACTAAAACCGAGACTATAGCTGCTACTCCATCGGCTACAACATATACTTGTCCTTCAGGCTATACTCAAAGTGGTTCTAAATGTCTTAAATCAGAAACTATAGCTGCTACTGCTAATACAACTTATAGTTGTCCAAAAGGAACACCAATTAATAATGGCCGTGCGTGTCGTATTTCTTCTAAAACATCATATAACGAATCATATTATATATACCACGGTGATACTTACCAAGGATGTACATATCAAGGTTCTTACCCTGAAACTTGTTCAACTTGTGTAGGTGGAAGAAGAACTGCTTACAAATATAGCTGTTCCAAATCATCTTATAACGATGTAGCTGCAACTGCTAATACATATTATAGTTGTCCTACTGGTTATACTCAAAACGGCGCTGGAAAAAGTACTTCTTGTACGAAAACTGAAACTATCAATGGTACACCATCAAGCACAAGTTATACATGTCCTGCTGGTTACACTAAGAGTGGTAATCAATGTACTAGAACTGTAAGCACCAACGCTACATCACAAACTACAACTGGAAGTTGTCCTTATGGTTACACTAAAAGTGGTAATCAATGTACTAAAACTGAAAGCATTAATGCTACAAGAGAAACTTTAACTGGAAGTTGTCCTGCTGGCTATACTCAAAGTGGTTCTACTTGTTCTAAAACTATAAGTACTAATGCAACTCCATCAACAGAAGTTAGTTGTCCATCTGGTTATACTCAAAAAGGTAATCAATGTACTAAAGAATATTATAGTGAATTAGTTGAAACTAAAGAATATTATTGTAGTGGCGATGAAGTATTAAGTAATAATAAATGTTATTATAGTTATTCAGATACTAAAACTCCAACCTCTACAACAAACTACTCTTGTCCTTCAGGTTATACTAAGAATGGCACAAGTTGTACAAGAACTATTGAAGAAAATAGAACAGCAATCAAAGATACTTCATATAGTTGTCCTTCAGGTTATACCAAAATTGGGGCTGGTAGTGAATCTAAATGTACAAAAGGTTCTACAACATCTATTGATGCTACTAAGACAGTTAAAGATGTAACTAAATATAGATATAAATGGAGTCAAGAAGAAAGCCTATCTGGATGGGAAAGAACTGGCGAAGTAAGAGAAGCTAAAGTTGTTAATCAACCTGAAATAGAAAAATAATAAATAAATTTAAAAAGGTTCAAAAATTGAACCTTTTTTATTTAACTAAATCAACAAAATCAGGAGGTGGTGTAGTTATCTCAATTAATTTATTAGTTATAGGATGATTAAAGGCTATGTAATAAGCGTGTAGACATAGTCTTTTTTCTTTATCTTGTTTATTATATATTCTATCTCCTACTATAGGATATCCTAAATCATTTAATTGAACTCTTATTTGATGTTTACGACCTGTTTTAATATTAATTTTAAGTAAACTATATAATTTATTAGCTCTTATCTTTTCATATTCGGTAATTGCTTCTTTACCGGTTTTAGAGCTATATACGTAATGGGTAGTTGTTTCTTTTAAATATGATTTAATAACACCTTTAGATGGTGTATTACCTCTTACTAAGGCAATATACTCTCTTCTAACATTTGCCCAATTATCTTGTAAGATATTTTTGGCTTTTATATTCTTCGCCAAAATAACTATACCTGAAGTATCTTTATCAAGACGATGAACAATAAATACTTTATTATTTTTATTTTGTTTTTTTAAATAAGTTGATACTTGATAATATAAAGTATTTTCTTTTTCTTTTAAAGTACTTATAGTAAGTAAATGCGCACTTTTGCTAACAACAATAATATCTTTGTCTTCATATAAAATATCTAATTTTTTCTTTTTCATTAATTAAGTTCAAAGAAAAAAAGTATTGCTACTTTTTATCATTTTTTCCTTTCATTGCTTCAAGTATTTCAACTGGTAAACAAAATAGAATTGTATTTGATTTATCAGATGAAATATCACTTAATGTTGATAGAGTTCTAAGATGCATTGCTCCAGGTGTACTACTCATAATCTCGGCTGCTTTAGCTAAGTTATTAGATGCTTCCACTTCACCTTTAGCTTTTGTAACAACAGCTTGCTTTTCTCTTTCAGCTTCCGCTGCAATAGCTAACACTCTTTTCATATCTTCTGGTAAAGACACATCTTTAAGTTCAACATTTTCAACTTTTATACCCCAAGGATCAGTTGCTTCATCAATTATTTTACATATTTCTGTACTTATTTTATCTCTTTCTGCTAAAAGTTCATCAAGAGAAACGGAACCAACAACATTACGCATTGTTGTTTGAGCAAGTTGACCAACAGCATAATAGAAATCTTCAACCGCTAAAATAGCTTTTGAGGCATCAAATAATTTATAATATATAACGGCATTAATTTGAACTGAAACATTGTCTTTAGTAATTGCTTCTTGACTCGGAACATCAACTGCTTTAGTTCTAATATCAACCTTTTTATATGATTCAAAAATAGGTAATACTAATTTCCAACCCGGTTTTAATACTTTAACAAATTTACCAAAACGAAATTTAATGCCTCTTTCATACTCATTTATTTGTTTAATTGAACAAATAATAACTATTATGATAAAAACTATAATTCCCATAATTATTTCCATTCTACTACTCCTTTACTTCATTATATTATTATTTATCTTCTTTTATTTCTTCTTTTTTAGGTAAAGCATCTTTTCTAGATAAGTTTAAACGGCCTTTATTATCATAACCTAAAGATTTAACCATTATTTCATCTCCAACTTTAACAATGTCACTTGGTTTATTGACTCTCTTATTATCAAGTTGTGAAACGTGAACTAAGCCTTCACAACCTTCCCAAAGTTCAACAAAACAGCCAAAATCTTCAACTTTAACTACTTTACCAGTATAAATTTTACCAGTTTCAACTTCTCTTATGACGCTTTCAATCATTTCTCTAGTCTTTTTAATAATTTTGGCATCGCGATGATAAATAATAACCCTTCCATCATCTTCTAAATCGACTTTAACGGCATCTTTATCATTAACTGTTTTAACATTACTAGCTTCCAAAATAATTTTCGTAATCATTTCACCACCACGGCCAATAACATCTTTAATTTTTTCTGGATCAATTGTAAATGTTTCAATTTTAGGAGCATATTTACTTAATTCTTTTCTTGGTTCTTTAATAACTGTTTCAAATAAATCTAAGATTTCCATTCTCGCTTTTTTAGCTTGAGCTAAAGCTTCTTTTAAAATGTTTTTATTAACGCCATCAATTTTAATATCCATTTGTAAAGCACAAATACCTTTTCTCGTACCAGCAACTTTAAAGTCCATATCTCCTAAATGATCTTCCATCCCTTGGATATCAGTAAGAATCGTATATTTATCTTCATTAGTTATAAGACCCATCGCAATACCTGCAACTGGAGCTTTAATTGGGACACCAGCAGCCATTAAAGATAGACATCCAGCACAAATACTGGCTTGGCTTGATGAACCATTACTTTCTAAAATTTCGGATACTACTCTAATAGTATAAGGGAATTCTTCTTCAGAAGGTATTACTTGAAGGAGAGCTCTTTCACCTAATGCACCGTGACCAATTTCTCTTCTACCAGGTGAACCATAACGACCTGTTTCACCAACACTAAATTGTGGGAAGTTATAATGTAACATAAATCTTTTTTCTTCTTCAATAGAAAGACCATCAAGCATTTGACTTTCCCCTAAAGCACCAAGTGTGGTAATCGATAAACTTTGTGTTTGGCCTCTTGTAAATAAAGCTGAGCCGTGTGTTCTTGGTAAAATATCGATCGCGGCACTTATTGGCCTTATTTCATCCATCTTACGACCATCAATTCTAATATGTTCATTAACCACTATTCTTCTAAATACTTTATATTGTACACTTTCAAATACTAAAGCAACTTTAGTTAAAAGTTCTGTTAACTCTTCTTCTTTTAAGCTATTTTCATTTAAAGACTTATAATGTTCAATTAAATCATTTTTTAGATTATCGATTGTTTCATACATTGTTAATTTATCTTTAATTCTTAAAGCGGCATCTAATTTTTCGGTTATGGCATCTTCAATTTCACTTCTTAAATCAGGAGATATAAGAAGATGTGGATATTCCATTTTGTCTTCGCCAATTTCTTTAATAATTTCTAACTCAAAAGCTACCAACTTTTTAATCGCTTCAAAACCAAATAATAAAGCCTCTAACATATCATCTTCGGATACTTCTTTACTACCGGCTTCAACCATATTAATGGCATCCATTGTTCCAGCCACTGTTAAATCAATATCTGATTGTTCTAACTCTTCTACAGTTGGATCAATAATAAATTTACCATTAACTCGGCCAACTTTAACCGCCGCAACAGGGCCATTAAATGGAATCTTACTTATACAAGTGGCTAAAGATGAGCCAAATAAAGCTGTAAGTTCGGGTGAATTATCTTGATCAACACTTAAAACTGTATTGACGATTTGTACTTCATTACGAAAATCTTCTGGAAATAATGGTCGCATTGGCCTATCTATCATTCGCGCTGCTAATGTGGCATTATCGGTTGGTCTTCCTTCCCTTTTAATAAATCCACCAGGAATTTTACCTACTGAATATAATTTTTCATTATATAAAACTGTTAATGGGAAAAAGTCAGATAAAAGATTTGCTGTTTTTGAGACAACGGCAGTACTTAAAATAACCGTATCATCAAATCTAACTAAAACTGCACCATTAGCTTGTTTAGCCATTTCTCCGTTTTCAACAATTAATTTTCGACCATAAAAATCTAATTCAAATACTTTTTTCATTTATAACCTCTTCTTTCTAAAAGAAAAAGACACCAAAACAAAGTGCCCTTATTTTCTTAAATCTAATTTTTTGATTACTTCTCTATAGCTTTTAACATCATTTTCTTTTAAATAGTTAAGTAGTTTTTTTCTTCTTCCTACTTTCATAAGTAATCCTCTTTTTGAATGATAATCGTGAATATGTTCTTGCATATGTGCAGTAAGTTCATTGATTTCGTTAGTTAAAATAGCAATTTGAACTTCCGCAGATCCACAATCTTTTTCATTCTTAGCAAATTCTTTAATAATCTTTGCTTTTGCATCTTTACTTAATGCCATAATATCTTCCTTTCTAATAATCGGTTTAAACTGAGATAAAAAGCGGAAATTTTTTTATCTAAGTCAAAACTTCAATATAATTATATTATAATTTAGGGAAAAAGTAAACAAAAATGTCCCATTTTTAAAGCAAAACAACTAATTTTCCCTGTTTATTTTGAAAATTATATAATGCTTTTTCTTCCCCATTTTTGGTAAATAAAATATACCCCTCTTTAGCTAAGTTTATTAAATTACCATTAACAATTTTTTTAGCTAAAGCATCTGTTATTTCCACTTTTTCTAAATTAATTAAATCAGCTAATTTTAATAATTGATAATTACCATTTCTAATTTCCTCTAAAGTATAACTATCTTGAATTTTATATTGGCCTTGTTTAATTCTTACCAAATTATTCATTGTACCAATAGTATTTAGTTTTTCACATATACTTGTTATTAAACTTCTTATATATGTTCCTTTACTTACAAGGACTTTAAATTTTATTAAATCAAATTCATAACTAATTAAAGATATTTCTTTAATATAAACTTCTCTTTCTGGCAATTTAACTTCTAACCCACTTCTAGCATACTCATATAGCCTTTTACCATTAACAGATACTGCCGAATATAGGGGAACAGTTTCTTTATAGACACCAATAAAACTATTTAAAACACTTATTATTTCATCTTTACTTAGTTTAGGAATATTTCCTTTTTCTAAAACGTTACCTGTTACATCTAAAGTATCAGTTTTAATCCCTAGTTTAATTTCCGCTATATATTCTTTTTCTTCTTCAGTAATAATTGGAACTAACTTAGTATATTTACCAATTAAACAAACAAGAACTCCTGAAGCTAGGGGATCAAGTGTACCAGTATGGCCAATTTTTTTAGTATCTAAAATCTTATTTAACTTGTTAACAACATCTCTACTTGTATAACCTTTTTCTTTATTTACTATAATTGCGCCATTCATTTATTAATTCTTTCTAATTTTTTACCTAATAAATGAGTTTTAGCATTGCCAAATTGAACACTATCACATTCGGCGAACCCTTCAAAAAGGCAGCCTTTAAGTAATGTAAAATCATTAATAGGTACTTCAACATACATATCAACAATTTTGTTATTTTGATATAACGTTTCTACATATTTTAGTATTTTTTTCCATAATTCTAATTTGGTTTTTTCATTAGTTAAAAAGATAACATCAGGAATTGTAGCCATAAGACTATTTACTTTCCTTAGACGGGCCGCACTTGCAAGTTCATCATCTAAATAAACTTTTAATAAAGATATTTCTTCTCCATTAGTATTTGCTTTAGTTTGGTTTAAAGCTCGCATAGCTAAATTATAACTATCAGAAAATTGCAGTATAAACTTTCCTAATTTATTAGAATTATTTAGTTCTTTAACAAAAGAATCAGCCAAATTTTTGCCATATATTTGTAAAAACAGCTCATAATATTTTTGTAAAATTATATTATATTCTTTTGTATTTAGTTTATCTTCAGTTGTAATTTCCATTCTTATATTATCTAAACCCATAAAACCTCCTATTTATTAATTTCATTAATTATTTTTTCTATTTTAGTTGCATAAGCAATTGTTTCATCATAAACAAATTTTAATTCAGGAATATTTCTAATTTCAATTACTTTAGCAAGGCATCCTCTTAAATAAGGGGCTGCTTCATTTACTCCCTTTTCAATATCTTCTTTTGGCATATCTAAAATACTTGTAAAAAATATTTTAGCATAACTTAAATCTTTACTTAATTTAATATCAGTTAAAGTAATTGATTTTAATAAATCATCTCTTGTTTCAGTATAAATAATATTACTTAAGTATTTAATTATATCACTGGCAATACGATCTACTTTATGATTATTCATCTTTGACCTCAACTAATTCATAAGCTTCTAAAATGTCGCCTTCTTTAATATCATTATAACTTTCTAAAGTAATACCACATTCAAAGCCTTTCTTCATTTCTTTGACACTTTCTTTACCTTTTTGTAAAGAAGCTATTTTATCAAGAACAACAATTATGCCATCACGAATAACCCTAACATTTGCACCATTTTTAATTATTCCATCTGTAACATAACAACCAGCAATATTACCTATTTTAGAGAATTTAAAGATTTTTCTAATTTCAGCTGAACCCATAACCTTTTCTTCAAACTCTGGGTCTAACATACCTTTCATTGCTAATTCCATATCTTCAACTAATTTGTAAATAATTGTATACAATCTAATATCAACACTATATTCTTTAGCTATTTCTTTAGTTATATTACTAGGTACAACATTAAAACCAATGATTATGGCATTTGAAGCATTGGCAAGCACAACATCACTTTCTGTAATGGTACCAATCCCACTTCTTATAACGTTTACTACGACATCGCCAACTTTAATTTTTTGCAAAGCATTTTTAACAGCTTCTTCACTACCTCTAACATCAGCCTTAAGTAATACGTTAATTTCTTTTTCGCCACTTTCGATTTGTTTAAATAAATCATCTAACGAAACAATATCTTTTTTATATTTAGATGAAGCAATACTCTTTCTTTTACTTGCAATTTCTTTAGCTTTAGCTTCTGTTTCAAAAGCCATAAATTTATCACCAGCAGAAGGATTATCAGAAATACCAGTTACTTCAACCGGCATTGATGGATAGGCAAGGGCAATTGATTCACCTAAATCATTTTTCATTGTTCTTACCTTACCAAAGAATTCACCAACAACAATTGGATCGCCAATTCTAAGGGTTCCATTTTGAATAATAAAAGAAGCAATTCCACCAACATTTTTATCAAGTTTAGATTCAATAACTACCCCAGAAGCATATCGATTAGGATTAGCTTTATAATTATTAATTTCCGCAATTGTTTCAATTGTTTCTAATAAAAGAGGAATACCTTCACCAGTTTTAGCCGAAATATTAATAAATGGAACATCGCCACCCCAAGCTTCTGGCGTAATACCATATTCAGTCATTTCTGTTAAAATACGTTCTGGATTAGCATCTGGTTTATCAATTTTATTAACAGCCACAATAATTGGAACATTAGCAACTTTAGCGTGATCAATTGCTTCTTTAGTTTGGGGCATAACTCCATCATCAGCAGCAACAATAATAATTACAATATCGGTAACACTAGCTCCTCTTGCACGCATTTCCGTAAAAGCCGCATGTCCTGGCGTATCAATAAAAGTTATTTTATTACCATTATGATTTATTTGATATGCCCCAATATGTTGCGTAATACCGCCAAACTCTCCTTCAACAATATGTGAGTTTCTAATATAATCTAAAAGAGTTGTTTTACCGTGATCAACGTGACCCATAATAGTTACAATTGGTGGTCTTTTAACTAAATCTTCTTCACGGTCGATTATTTCATATTCTTCAAAGTTAGCTAAATCTTGAGTCTCTTCTTTTTTTAAAGTTTTACCATAATCTAAGGCAACAATTTCGGCATTTTCAAAATCAATTTGATCATTTAAGCTTAACATTAAACCTAAAGACATTAATTTTTTAATTATTTCTGTTCCCCCAACATTTAAATTATCTGCTAATTCTTTAACACTCATTCCTTGTTTATATAAAACAACATCTTCACTAGAAACAGAATTATCCATTAATTTTTCTTTATGTTTATACATTTCCTTTTTTAATATTTGATAATTATCTTTATTTTCATTAGTCCGATCTTTTTTCTTTAATTTTTGCTTTTTAGATGTATTACTTTCCGAAATATTTTTACTTTCCATAATATCAAAAGCAATATTTTCAACAAGTTCATCTTCATCATATGTAATTTCATCATCAGTACTAATTAAGTTTAAAGTATTATCAAGCATAACAATATCATCAGCTTCTAAAAAGTCTTCACCAGCTGTTACATTTATACCTAATTCTTTACATTTTTTTAAAACTTCAGCAATGGATAAATTCATATCTTTAGCATAATCTTTTACACTCATTTTTATTCCTCCTTATTATAATAATTTATTTAATTCTTGAAATACCTCATCTTTAATTTCTAAGCCTAGAATTTTATCTAGTATTTTACTTGCTTGGGCTTTAGCAAAAACTTCTTTATCTTTTTTTAAATAAGCTCCACGTCCATTTTTTTTACCCGATAAATCAATTTCAACATTACCTTCTGGAGTTCTTACTATTCTAACTAAATCTCTTTTATCACATTTTTCTTTAGTAACAACACAAGTTCTTATGGGAGTCTTTTTTATATACATTAATATTCCCCCTTAATCTTTGTTTCCTTCTTCATTAATTTGGGATAAAGTCTTTATTTCTAATTTATATTTAGTAAGTTTACTAGCAAGTTTTATATTACTTCCTTTTTTACCAATAGCAAGACTTAAATTGTCATCAGTAACAATAGCTAGAGCTTCCTTTTTTTCTGGGTTAGTAATATTTACAATAACATTTTTGGCTGGTGATAAGGCATTAGCAATAAATGTTTCTGGATTTTCATCATATAAAATTAAATCAATTTTTTCACCATTTAATTCTTTTAAAATACTAGCAATACGACTACCTTTTTCACCTATACAAGAACCAATGGCATCAATTCTTTCATTAGTTGAATATAAAGCAACTTTACTTCTATTACCAGCATCTCTCGCTACTCCATATAAAACTACTTCTCCATCTTGTAATTCTGGAATAAATGATTCAAATAATCTTTTAACAAAACCATAATGTTTTCTTGAAAGCATTATTACTGGTCCTTTAGTACCACTTTCTACTTTTGTAATGTATACTCTTATACTAGAACCCATTTTAATTGTCTCACCGGGAATAATCTCACTCTTAGGTAAAATTCCTCTTGTTCTTCCTAAATCAATATAATAATTTTTTTGATCTTCAAGAGCCACTAAACCTAACATAAGCTCATATTCTTTGTCTTGAAATTCTTCAATAATACTATTTTTTTCTGCTTCTCTTATTTTTTGAGTAACTACTTGTTTAGCTGTTCCAGCCGCAACTCTTCCAAAATCTTTAGGAGTTACTTCTTTTTCAATAGTATCACCAACCTTAGCATTTGGATCAATTTCTTTTGCATCTTCTAATAAAATTTGGGCATCAATATTAATTTTAGGAGGAACATCAATAACATTTCCTTCTTCATCAACTTCTTCACTACCCTCATCAATAGCGTCAACTACTACTAAATAAGAGAAAACTTTAATTTCCCCAGTTTCTCGATTGATATCTACTCTTACATTGGTTTTAGAATCAAAATTTTTCTTATAAGCTGTTTGTAATGCTAAAGTCATTGCATCAAATACAACATCAGCACTAATATTTTTTTCTTTAACAATATCATTTAATGCTTTAATAAATGCTTTACTATCCATTTTTTAACCTCTTTCCTTACTAATAACATCTAAGATATATTCACTATCACATATATCATATTCATCAACAATTGGATTTATAATTTCTGTTGATGCCACTATCTCATCTAAATCAATTCCTCCAACTTTGTCTAAAACAATAGTTAAGAAAGTATATTTACCTTGTTTCTTAATATAAATTTCATCAACTATTACCTCTCTTTTTTCTAAAGCTTTTTCTAGATGGGTTTTTAATTTTTCTAAAATTTCTAATTTTTTTTCTTCTTTTTTCATCTTCACCTCAAACTAATAATAAAAGTGGGATGTTCTGCCCACTTAAAATGTCAATTATATTATATAAAAATTTATGCTTAAATGCAAGTATTACTTGATAAAACCGTTTTGAATTAATTTAGTATCATTAACAACAATAAAAGCTTTTTCATCAAACTCTTTTACTATTCTAGTTAATTCTTTTAATTTTTTACTATTAACTTCGATAAATAACATATCTTTATTTTTACCTTCATAATCATTTTTTAATTCAATAACGGAAACAGCATAGCCAATTTTTCTTAATTTCTTTATTAGTTTTTCATTATTTTCTTTTAAAACAATTTGAACTCCCACTACCCCTTTAATTAAAAGTTTAGATAAAATGGAGCCAATATAAGTTCCTGTTGCGTATCCTAGTGCATAGCTACCGGCAATATAAAAAGTATTTTGGGTGGAGTTTAGGGCCTCTCTTGCTACTACATACCAAATTAGCACTTCAAAAAAAGCGATAAAAAAAGGCTCTATACTTTTTCCTTTCACACATAAAACGGTTCTGAATGTTCCTAATGATACATCGGCAATCCGAGCCAAAAATATTTTTAAACATTCCAGTAAAAGCACATAATCACTCCTTTAAATAGTAAAGATCATTATCATTACAAAGATTACTATAAAAAGAAGAAAGCCTAAGACAAATCCCCACATAATGGAGGTATTTTCTTTATCTCTTTTAACAATTGATTCAATATCTTTATCGTAATTATCTCTTTTAAAGTGCTCTTTATTTATTTCTTTTTCCTCTTTACTATATTCTTGATGATTTTTATTCATTTCGTATTTATTAACCATCATTCTACTTGTCATACTATTATTTTCCTACTTTCTTAATATAATTATACCAAAAATATTTAAAAAAGCGTTTTTTTACTTAAAAATTTATTTTTATTGACATTGCTAGACAAAAAAGAACTATCATTTGATAGTTCAAATATTAATAACCTTTGCTTTTATAATATTCATATAATTCTTTGAAACGATTAAAATGGACTACTTCTCTTTGTCTTAAAAATAAAAGAGGCGCTAGAACATCTTCATCATCAGTTAAATCAATTAAGTTTTCATAAACCGCTCTTGCTTTTTGTTCAGCTGCCATGTCTTCCATTAAATCAGCAATTGGATCAGCAGTTACAGCAAAATAAGTTGCGGTAAAAGGTACACCAGAAGCATCAACTGGATAAATACCTTTATTATGGTCAGCATAATATGACGCAAGACCGGCTTCTTCTAATTCTTTTAAAGATGCATCTTTAGTAAGTTCACTAACCATTGAACAAATCATCTCACAATGGCCTAATTCTTCAGTTGCAATATCATTAAGTAAGGCTCTTCCCTTGTCATCTGGCATTGTAAATTTTTGACTGAAATAACGCATTGCAGCAGCTAATTCTCCATTTGCACCACCAAAGTGCAAAAGCGATAGTTAAATGATTTCGAGCATAAAAAATAAGGCAAAGAATCAAATTCTCGCCTCATTTATATAATTTTTTGCCCTAAATTTAAAATCAAAATTGCTAAATACTTCTTGTTAATTTTCTTCGTATAAATTACTTCTCTTATTCCATATTTTTTAATAATTCGCAAATTTTCTTTATTTTTTTAACAGCTTGTTCTTCATTAACAGGATTGTGAACTATAACTTTTAAAATTTTTTTATAATTCATAAGTTTCAACTCCTATATTAGTTTATGCTTTTTGTTTAATTTGGGTTATTACCTATTTTCAACGTATAATTCTATCCTTTTCTATATTTTTTTAGTAAAATTTATACTTTTTATTCTTTTAGATTGATTATTTCTTTTTACTCCTTTAAAATGTTAATTAGAAAGGAGTAAAAATATAATTTATGAAAAGATATATGTCAAATAAATTTATTAAAATTAATTGCTTAAATAGTTTATTAAAAGTTTTAAATGATAAAGTTTCTTCCGAAGAAAAATTAAACAAGTTAGTGATACACACAGCAAATGGAATTTATATTGGTACTCTTAAAGAACCAATTGATTCGGAAAATTATGAAGTTACTAATAAAGATGATATTTTAACGATCTATCATAAAGTGTTATACGAACAGATAGCCAAAGCCGAAAACGATATAACTGATGAAATTGAACGAGTTTTAGAAAATCCCATTACTATTACTTTAGAAAATGTAGAATTACGTTGCAATAATGTTATTACTCATTTACCTTTTATAGAAATATTTATAGACCAAATAATTGGAATCTCATTAGGATCAATTTCTTCTGATTAATTTTTGATTTAATACTTACCAACTTTTTACAATAAAGAACAAATAGCAAATTTGCCAGTTAAAATTATTGGTATTGCTAAAGAAAAGAGGACGAGATTATGAAAAAAATATATAAAATATTAATACCAAGTGCTGTAGCTTTAGGTGTTATTGGAACTTTTACAGAAAATGATACACCAAATACAAATCTTATGGATAACAATAAAAGTTCTTATACTGAAACAGAATCAAAAAAAGAAGTAGATGAAGAAGAAAATAATAACCAAACTGTAGAAAATGAAAAAAAAGAAGAAACTACCGATAAAGCAAATGATAAAACCTCCGACAAAATCACTGATAAAGTCGCTGATAAAACTTCTACAAATACAACAAATAATAATTCAAAAGATAAAACTGCTAACAATAAAGATACAAATAAGGAAAACCAAAATTTGCCATTAAAAGCTATTTGCAATGACGGAACTATTTCTTATCAAGATGATTCAAGTAAAGATAATTATAGGGGAATGTGTTCTGGACACGATGGAATTAAAGAAAAATTAGGTAGAGTAAAATAATAATAGTTAATAAAAATATATATTTTATTTAAAATTGCATATAATAGAGTTAGGAAAGTCAAAATTAATTGATTTTCTACCAAACTTGTGGTAATATAATTACACAAGTTGTAATTGACTGCATTGTGAAGAATTTTTTTCGAGGAACATATTAGTCAGTCTGATTATAACATCAAGAATAGCGTTGTGAAGAGGAAACTCGAGGAACATATTAGTCTATTCACTGTTTAAGGAACTCTATTATTAGGGTTCCTTTTTCAATTGTTAGGAGGTAAATTTATGAAAAATGGAGAAATATATTATATAGATTTTAAAGGCAATAGAGGTTCAGAAATAAATGATATACATTTAGGCATAATATTTACTATTCCTAAAGTAAAGAATATGGTATTTTGTATTCCTCTTACAAGTCCAAAAGAAAAGCATTTTAAGAACATAGATGCATTTAATAATCGTAATCATAATGAATTAAAATATCAAAATTTAATTTATATAGATAAAACGGATTCAATAGCACTATTAGATCAAATTAGAACAATATCAACGCAAAGATTAATTAAATCTTATAACGTAACTTTAGATATTACACATATAAATTTAATTATAGTTAAAGTTAATAAATTTATAAAAAATGTAATGAAAAAATAATTAGGTTGAAATTTTAGAAAAATTAAAAAAAGCCTCTACTCTGCTAGAACAGAATAGAGGTAAATGAAAACCCAAACTAAACGAATTTTAATAGCACATATTAAATATATTTTTGCTACATATATTTGCTACATATATAGGTTTTCTATATAATTGTAGCATAAATTTTAAGTAAAAGAAAGGAATTTTATGAAAGAAGAAAGAATTGCTGCAATATATATTCGTGTCAGTACAGATTCTCAAACAGAATACTCTCCTGATGCACAATTAAAAGCAATAAAAGAATACGCAAAAAGAAATAATATTGAAATAGATCCTAAATACATATATAAAGACGAAGGTTTTAGTGGCCGTAAAGCAGAAAAAAGACCAGCATTTATGCAAATGATTGCTACAGCTAAAACAAAGCCTACTGCCCCATTTAATGTTATCTTAGTACATAAACTAGATAGATTTGCAAGAAATCGTGAAGATAGTATAGTTTATAAATCATTACTCAAAAGAGAATGCAAAGTTGAGGTAATATCAATTACCGAAGATTTTGGCGATGATAAGTTTTCTGTTATTTTAGAGGCAATGTTAGAAGCAATGGCAGAATACTACTCTCTTAACTTATCTGATGAAGTAAAAAAAGGTATGGTTGAAAAGGCAAATAGAGGCGAATATCAAACAAAAGCACCCTTTGGCTATAAAATGGTCGATAAAAACTTAATTGTTGATACAGAAGCCTCAAAAATAGTAAAAATGATATTTAATGATTATCAAAATGGAATTAGTTTTAAAGGCATTGCTAAAAAATTAAACAATTTAGGGATCAAAACTTCGCAAAATAATAAATGGGAAGTAAGAACTATTGAATATATATTAAGAAATCCTGTATATAAAGGTTATACTTTATGGACCCCTAATGCAAAAAGTAGTTGGGATTATAAATTTAAAGCAAAAAATGGCATCTTAAAAAAAGGAAGCCACGAATCAATTATTGAAGAAGCCACTTTTGATAATATTCAAAACCAAATTTTAAAGAAAAAAGATTTATATAAATCGACTTCAACTAGTAACTTTAGTTGGATTAGTAAGTTAGTAAAATGTAGTAATTGTGGTTCTACTCTAACCACACAAAAAAATGCCCTTCAATGTATAGGCTATTCTCACGGAAGTTGTGAAGAAAGTCATTATATTAGTTATTCTAAAATTATACCAGCAATATTAAATCAAATTCAAAAAGATTATAAAAACCCTATTAACATTAATTTTAGTAAGAAAAAAATAAAAAATGATATTTTAGATGAAAAAGATATTTTAGAAAATAATTTAAAAAATTTGCAAGAAAAATTAGTAAGAAGTAAAAATTTATATTTAGAAGGAATAGATACTTTAGAAGAATATAAAGAGAATAAATTGCAAATTGAAAAAAACATTAAGGAAATTAATGAAAAAATTGATAAACTACCTAAAGACAAAGAAACAGTCAAAGAACAAAACATTTCTATAAATGCTAAAAATGTATATGAATTATTAATTGATGAAAAAATTGATATGGTAAAAAAATACACTGTCATTCACGAACTTATTGATTATATTGTTTATGATAAAAAAAGTGAAACAATTGAGATTTATTACAAAGAATAAAAAACATCGCTTTTACACTTAGCACCACCAAATTGAGTAAGTAAATATTTAGCCATTCTTAAATCTTTTTTGCTTATGTTTATTGGATAATTAGTATGCTTAACATATTTAAACATATAAATTACCTCCTAAATCATCCCAAGGCCAAGGACTATCAATCCAAGTAAACTTATCACCTTTAGTCTTATTTACTGTAAGTGGTCCATAACTTTCCATATACTCTTTTTTAGCTTCTTTTTCTTCTTTTACTAATTGTTCAAATAAATTCATTACTTCTTTATCATCAGGATGAAGATCTAAATATAAATTTAAATCATTGATGGCAAAAGAATATTGCATAACATTAAATAATTTTGCTTCTCTATCACTTTTAGGGCGAATATTTATGTAAGTTAAATTTTTATAAGGAACATATTCATTTTTAAACATATTTCCTCTTAAAAAGCCTTCTTTAGCTGGTAAAATATTTGGATTACTTTTATCAAACATTTTATTAGTCATATTAATACTTTTACCTAAATTATTACCACTAGTTAAGTTTAATAAAGCAAAATCTAAATCAACATTGTTATTATCAAATAACATAAAAAAATTACCTCCTACATTAATGTATGAGATAATTAAAATAGCTTATATGCTTTTGCCTATTTTATAGTTTGAAATTCATATATATCTAGTAATTGTTCAACATCAGTTACTTTTAATAATGTATTTTTAACCCCATCTAAAACTTCTTTAACTTCACCATCTTTAACATACACTAAAGCTGGTAATTTACTAAGTTCTTTAAGGCCCAAGCTTTCCTTTATTAAATTTAAGTAATTGTCGTTATTTTCTTTTAATTTAGTTAAATCAACATAATAAAAGATATCATTTAATTTATACTTATCAATTAATTTTTTTAAATCTTTTTCAAAATTATAAATCGTTTCATCTTTCGTATAACTCATATAAATAAAATAAGATGAAGGTGCTTCTTGCTTAATTAGTGATATAGAATCTAAATCATCTATACTAGATTCAATCGTATTTGATGATATTAAATAACTAACCAATAATTGCTCTTCTTTTTTAGAATTATACCAATTAAATATTAAGAATACTAAAAGAATTCCTCCCACTAAAATCAATGCCGCATACAAGTAATTTCTGGGATTAATATATCTTTCTTTTGCACTAACTTTTACTACTTTTTTCTCTTCGCTACTTTTAGTGGCTTTTTTAGTAGCATTTGCCTTTTTTTGACTCATTAGTACCATATCCTTTCATAAATATTTTATCATATTATAAAATTCTTTGTAAACTTCTTTTATACATTATATTTTAATTGTGTCAATTAATGCGCAATTAATCATCATCTTGAACATCTTTTTTAATTACTTCCCGAGGTTTGCTGCCATTTTGAGGTCCAACAATTCCTCTTGCTTCAAGAAGATCAATCATTCTAGCTGCCCTATTAAAACCAAAACGGAATTTTCTTTGAATTAAAGATGCACTAATTTTTCCTGTAGCAATAGCAAATTCGACTATTTCATCATACATTGGATCATCATAGCCATCTTCGCCATTACCAGAACCACTGGAAGTATTGCTTTGGGCTTCCGTTAAAGTTATTCCTTCATCATAAGTTACTTTAACTTGTTTAGCACAATAATTAATTAAACGATTAATTTCTTCATCGGAAATATAACAACCTTGAATACGTTCTGGCGTATTTTCCCCCATTGGTAAATATAACATATCACCTTTACCTAATAATTTTTCAGCACCAGTCATATCAAGAGCGGTCCTTGAATCGATACTACTAGCAACAGCAAAACAGATTCTGGATGGAATATTAGCTTTGACAACACCAGTGATAACATCAGTTGATGGTCTTTGCGTAGCCACGATTAAATGAATACCCGCTGCTCTAGCCATTTGCGTAATACGCATTATTGAGTCTTCCACTTCTTTACTAGCCACAAGCATTAAATCAGCAAGTTCATCAATTATTACTACCATATATGGCATTTTAGGTAAAGGACTATCCGGATTTTTCTTATTTTCTTTTTCCAAGTAAGCATTATATTCACTTATTTTTTTAACTCCAGCTTCAGCAAAAATATCATATCTTTTTTCCATTTCTCTAACAACATTTTGTAACATTATGGAAGCTTTTTTAGGATCATTTACTACTGGGCATAATAAATGGGGTGTACCATTATAATTTGTAAGTTCAACTTTTTTCGGGTCAACCATAATAAGTTTAACATCACTTGGATTATAATTCATCAAAATAGAACAAATGATAGAATTGATACATACTGATTTACCAGAACCGGTAGAACCCGCAACTAAAAGGTGCGGCATTTTTGCCATATCTGCAACAATTGGTTTACCCATCAAATTCTTACCTAAAGTTATCATAATATCATATTTATCTTTTAAAGAATAATTAGCTTCTAGAATTTCTCTAAATGATACTGCACTAATATTTTGATTAGGTATTTCAATACCTATAGTACTTTTACCAGGGATTGGAGCTTCGATTCGAACATCTTTAGCGGCTAGAGCAAGAGCTATTTCTTTATTAATTGATAAAATTCTACTTACTTTAGTTCCTGCCGGTACTACTATTTCGTATTGGGTTACAGCGGGCCCAATGTGAATATCTACAACTTTAGCGGTAATTTGAAAATCTTTTAATACGCTTTCTAAAACATCTTTATTTTTTAAAGTATAAGCATCGGGTCCATTATTTTTAGCCTTTTTTACTTCATTTAATATATTTAAAGATGGTAATTTATAAGAAGTATATGGTTGATATTTTTCTTCCATTTCTTCTTCCACTATCATTGGTTCAACTTCAACTACTTCTTCTTTTTCAAGATCCTTTTCTTTGCCATTTCTGACATCTTCTAAGCTTCTTAGGACTATACTATTTTCTTTATTTTCCTCATTTAATTGTTTAACTTCGTTTTTGGAAACTACTTCTTCGGAAATATCAGCAAGACTTGGTAATTCAGAATTCTCTTCATCATCTTCGCGATTATTTTTATTACCTTTAATAAATCCTTTAATTTTATCAATAATATCACCTAAAGTTATATTAAATAACATTATTGTACCAAATATGGCAAGGACCACTAAAACAATAATAGTTCCTACTCTAGCAAAAAGAAAATATAATGCACTGATACATAAAGCCCCAATAATTCCGCCCCCAATAGCAATTGTAGTATCACCTGTATTTAAAATTGAATTAGTAACATCAATGGTGCCAATTCTATCCATATAACTATTAACAGTCTCAGTAATAATTTCTCCCGGTGTCCCAATTTTATTTAAAAAAGTAAAATGGGCCGCTACTAAAATAACCATTACGATTAAATAAAAGCCAATTAATTTAGATGAAAAAAACTTAGGCATTTTTCTATTAAATAACATATATAAACCTATTGCTAATAGAAAAATAACAAAGATTAACCACCAAGAACCAAGTAAAAACATTGCAAATTCTTTTATAAGAGTACCAACGTGTCCAAAGCCAAAACCAATTATGCCAATAATAGCTAAAATTAGCCCTGTAAGTTCAACACTCATTCCTTTGTTATTTGCTTCTTTTGATTTTTTTCTCTTTGCCATAATACCACCATAATAATTATAAACTAAATATCTTTTTTTGACAATTAATTATAGATTTTATATAATTAATTGCGGTGATATAATGTTAAATGTTGTTTTATTTGAACCAGAAATTCCAACCAATACCGGAAATATAATGCGTACTTGTATTGCTACAAATACTAAGTTACACTTAATTAAACCTTTGGGTTTTAGTTTAGATGATAAATATGTAAGAAGAAGTGGCGTCAATTATATTGATAAATGTCAATATACCGTTTATGAAAATATTGATGAATTTTTCCAAAAAAATAAAGGCGAATATTACTTTCTAACCCGCTATGGTCACAAACCACATACCTCTTTTGATTATAGCGATTCATCTAAAAATATATATTTCTTTTTCGGTAAAGAATCAACGGGTATTCCTCCTAAAATATTAAAACCATATATTGATAGATGTCTAAGAATCCCAATGACAAGTGATGTTAGAGCTTTAAATCTTTCTAATACTGTGGCAATCGTTTTATATGAAGCTTTAAGGCAACAAAATTACCCTAATTTATTATTTGATGAACCCCATAAGTCTAAATATTTTATTGAAGAAAGTTAAAAGGAAATTACAAAAAGAAGATTTCCTTTTTAATTTGTTCCTTTGTTTTTGTCATTAATAAAAATTTACAGGAACATTTTTAATAATTTAGCATATATTATATGTTCTTAAAATAAATAATTCACCATATACTTAAATGGGTGATGCAAAAAAAGTATGATTAATTTTAATGGCCTTAGTGAAGAAGAAGTCGTAGAAAGTCGTAAAAAATATGGTAATAATGAACTTACTAAAGTTAAGAAAAAAACTTTCTTTAAAATTTTATTAAGTTCTTTAGGAGATCCCATTATTAAAATTCTTTTAATAGCGTTAGCTATTAAACTGTTATTTATTTTTTCTAAATATGATTGGTATGAAACAATTGGGATTGCCATTGCTGTAATGCTTGCTTCAATGATTTCCACTATTTCAGAATATGGTAGCGAAGAAGCTTTTAAAAGATTACAAGATGAAGCTGCTAAAATCAAAGTCAAAGTACTAAGAAACAATATTTTAAAAGAAATTTTTATTAACGAAGTTGTGGTTGGAGACATTATATCTATTACCTCTGGTGATGCCATACCTGCAGATGGTATTTTAATAAGTGGAAATATTACTTGTAATGAATCACTTTTAACTGGAGAGGCCAAAGATATTAAAAAAATTAATAATAGTAAACTTTACCGAGGGGCTGTTGTTACTAGTGGAAATGGCAAAATGCTAGTTAAAGAGGTCGGTAATAATACTGAATATGGGAAAATATCTTTAGAAATTCAAGAAGATGATCCTACTTCCCCACTTAAAATAAGGCTTTATGGTTTAGCAAAGATTATTAGTAAAATTGGTTATATTGGGGCTTTTGTTGTTTCACTTTCTTATCTTTTTAATAAAATTGTTATTGCGAATAATTTTGATGTTAATTTAATTATCAATACTATTACTACACCAAAAATAATTTTAAATTATCTTATTTATGCTTTAACTTTGTCTGTTACAATAATAATCGTCGCTGTTCCAGAGGGATTACCTATGATGATTACTTTAGTATTATCATCTAATATGAAAAGAATGTTAAAAGATAATGTCTTAGTAAGAAAACCAACAGGTATTGAAACAAGTGGTAATATTAATTATTTATTAACAGATAAAACTGGAACCCTTACCAAAGGAATATTAGAGGTTACTAATTTTGTGGCCGGTGATTTAAAAACTTATAAAAAAGAAGAAGATATTAAAAAAACTAAAATATATGATACTTTATATAATGCCATTATTTTGAATAATGAAAGCATTATTAGTAATGGTAATGTAATTGGTGGTAACTCAACCGATAAAGCTTTAATCAGTTTTTTAAAATATAAACCTATTAATAAATTAATAACTAAAAGAATACCTTTTGATAGTGATATAAAATATAGTGCCATTTATTTAGATAATTGTTATTATTTAAAAGGTGCTAGTGAAGTAATTCTTCCTAAATGTAGCAAATATTTAAATACTTTAGGAGAAGAAAAAATAATTATTAATCAAAAATTAATTACTAGAGAAATAGAAAAATATACTAAAAATGGTTTTCGCGTTATTACACTTGCTAAAGGTAATAATATTGATAATAATTTAACTTTCATTGGTTTTATAACTTTAAAAGATGAACTTAGAAAAGAAGCTAAAGAAGGAATTAATTTAATTAAAAAAGCTGGTATTAATATTATAATGATTACCGGGGATGCTAAAGATACAGCTAAAAATATTGCTATGGATTGTGGAATCATTGATAATGAAAAAGATTTAATTCTAACAAGTGATGAATTAAATAAAATGGATGAAGAAGAAATTAAAAAAATTATTCATCGTCTTAAAGTTGTCGCAAGAGCTTACCCAAAAGATAAAAGTCGTTTAGTTACCATATTAGAAAGTATGGACTATATTGTCGGAATGACGGGTGATGGTGTTAATGATGCACCAGCGTTAAAAAAAGCTAATGTTGGCTTTGCAATGGGAAGTGGTACAGAAGTTAGTAAAGAAGCTAGTGACATTGTTATTTTAGATAATAATATTTTATCAATAAGTAAAGCCATTCTTTATGGAAGAACTATTTTTAAAAGTATTAGAAGATTTGTTACTTATCAATTAACGGTCAATTTTACAGCATTGTTCTTATCAATTATTGGTTCATATATTGGTGTTAGTACCCCGATTACAATAATTCAAATGTTATGGCTTAATATGATAATGGATACTTTCTCTGGGCTTGCCTTCTCTTATGAAGCACCACTTAAATATTATATGGAACATAAACCCAAAAGAAAAGATGAACCAATCATAAATAAATATATGTATTCGCAAATAATTATTAATTCTATTTATTCGGCTCTTCTTTGCATTTTATTTTTAAAACTTCCTATTATTAAGGATATCGTCCGTAGTGATTATAAACATTTTATGACATCTTATTTTGCTCTTTTCATTTTTATTGGTATCTTTAATGCCTTTAATGCTAGAACAGAAAGATTAAATATACTTTCAAACATTTTAAAAAATAAAGTATTTATTATCATTTTTACCTTTATTATCATAGTGCAAATATTTTTAATTTATAATGGTAATGATCTTTTTAGAACCTATGGAATGACAGCTTTTGAATTGTTATTTGTAGTTGGATTAGCATTTACAGTTATCCCAATAGATTTTTTAAGAAAAATTATTTTAAAGGAAAAAGGTATTAAAATTGAAGTTTAAAGGTTGCTAAATAACAACCTTTTTAATTGGCTATTTTCTCTAACAAAGCATTCTTAATATCATCATCAGTAAGAAGGTTTATTGAAAATGTTTTACTTCCAATATGATTAATGGAGGTACCACAGTGATAAATTATTTTCTTATCAATTATAAAATATCGATCGTGATAATCTTCATTATACTTTATCTTTAAATTATGATACTGTTCTTGATACTTTTTAATATCTATTTCTTTTAAACATCTATTTTTCTTAACTATTAATGTTACCGGTACTTTAATATTTCTTATTATATCTAAGACTATTTTATCTGCATAACCATCTATTATTATTAATTCTTCCTTAGCCATTTTAAAGATATCTACTATTTTGGAATAAGCATCATATATTTGACCTTGAAAATAAATTTCACTATTTTTCTTTTCTTCTTTAAAACTATTAAATGATTCTTGTAATAATTTGATATCTTCAGTATTTTTAAATACTTGATTATAAATATTTCTTTGCTCAAGTAATTCTCTCGATAGATATTTTCGCATTAGAACAAAAGCATCCATTATTGCTACGCTGACTTCATCTGCTACATTCGTATTTAAAACGGTTGAAAGCATTGCAACACCTTCTTCGGTAAAGACGTATGGTAAGTACTTAGAATATTGTCCTCTTTTTATGTCTAAGGTCACAAATTGTGACCTTAGACATTCATTATATTCACTTTTTGTTAGTTGAAACATAAACCTTTCTGGAAATCTTTTGATGTTTCTTTTAGCCGCTTGGTTAATCTCTTTAGTACCATTTTTACAGTTATAAAGAATGGCTAAATCACTATCTAGCATTACTTGAACACCCCTTATTTCATAAATCAAATTGGTTATTTTTTGCCCATTATATGGGACAATTTCGGCATTTTCCACTTTTTCAATTTCATTTTCATTCTTTAGCCATTCGATAAATTTTTCTTTCTTTTTACTGGAAATATAATTTATTAATTCTATTAAATTTTCGCTATCTATGACATCAGTTAAACGATTTTTTCCATCGGTTGAATTCATTTTCAAGTGTCCGATTTTACCGGACAGTTGACTGTCATTTTTTACTAATTCTGACTTTAGATCATTCCAATATTTTCTTGATCTTTCACTTTCTGTTAAGATGCTTATGACATCTACAATACTGTAATAAACTACGTTATCTACAGTAATATATCTTATTTTTTTATTTTCATATTCTTTAATAATTGTTTCATTTTCCATTAATTAAACCCCACCTTCATAATTATTAATTTTATTTCAAAGCGTCACAAGTTGTGACGGTTTCAAATTATATTTTTAATTCATTAATTAAAACAATTTTATTATTAATTTGCTTTTCAGTTGTCCGGTAAAATCGGACAACTGAATTACATTTTAAGGTTATAAATTAATACTTTATTCTCTGATAAATCCATCATACTACTACGAACATATATTTGTCAATAACTATTTTGATGTTTTTTAAAAAAATTTTTTAAACATAATAAAAACCTCGCTTTTATTTAAGAAACGAGGCTTAATTATTAATATTAATTATTAATTAGTTTATCTTCTTTAATAAGTCTATCTATATTTAAATAATTATATTTTTCATAATTACTTTTAGCAATTATCTCATTAATATTATAAACGTTTTTAAATTTTAAATAATTTTCTAATGTAGCATAATCCAAATTATCAAATTTTATATAATCATCAACTAAATCTTCAATTTCATTATTTATACGATTACTATCTTGATTGTCAAAACCAATTTTATTATTTTTAACAACATCATCGGTAATAAAGATGAAAGTATTATTAAAATAAATGGTATCTCCTTTATTATCAGTTATATAACCTTCTTTTAATATTTCTTTAATCAATTCTTTAATATTTTGATGAGCTTCACTATAATTATCAAATAAAACTATATTAAAATTATTGTTTTTTATTTTAGTAAATAAATGATCATCATTATAGCCAACATAACCTTGAGTAGTACCAACTAACTTGCTAATATCATAACTAGACTTATATTCTTTTAAATCAACTCTAATAAAATTAGCATTAGGAATTTTTTCAGCAATCTTTTTAACTATTGTGCTTTTTCCTACACCAATTGGACCTTCTAAATAAATTTTTAAAAACCCTCTTTTATTAAGAAGATTATCTTTAATTAGATTACTTATTTTTTTAACATACTTACTAACATTATATAAAGAGTTGTTTATTTCTTCTTCAATGTTATTAATAAAATCCATTTTCTCTTTTGTAAAAATCATTCCGGTTTTATTCTCTAAGACTTTGATAACATCTTTTTCCCTAACAACTAATTTTTTATTTTTACTAAAGTTTTTTAGTTTTTTATTTATTACCAATTCTTCACTATAAGTTGATAAAGCATTATCATAATCATTATGTTTAACATATTCATTCTTTTGCTTTTTTAGTTCTTCAATTTTTTGATATAGTCTTTTCTTTTCTTCATTATTACTATATTCATTTTTTACCTTTGAGCATACAGAATCTAAAAAATCAATGGCTTTATCAGGATATTTTTTATTTTTAATAAAAGTATCAGTATATAAAATAACAGAATCAATAATATTTTCCGGAATAATGACATTATGATGATGTTCATATTCACATTTTACTTTATCCAAAATAACTTTTGTCTCTTTTTGATTTGGTTCGTGAATATTAATTACTTCAAATCTTCTCATTAATGCTTTATCACTAGAAAAGAATTTATTAAATTCTTCACAAGTTGTGGCTCCAATACATTTGATTTTACCTCTTGCAAGAGCTGGTTTAAAGATATCTCCTGCTGTAATAGCTCCTTCGGCTCCTCCAGCACTTACCATTGCGTGGATCTCATCAATAAATAAAATTATTTTTTCTTCAGTTTCTAATTCTTTAATAATCTTTGTTAATTTTTCTTCAAATTCACCACGATATTTAGTTCCCGATACAAGTGATCCCATTTCCAAAGATACTACTTTAGCATCAATTAAACTGTCGGGAACTTCCCTTCTTTTAATTCTTCTAACTAATTCTTCTACAATGGCTGTTTTGCCTACTCCAGCATCACCAATTAAAAGAGGATTATTTTTCTTTTTTCTTAAAAGTGTTTCAATAATTAAATCAATTTCTCTATTTCTGCCTACCACAATTTCCTCATCATTTACAATATCATTTAAAATATTACCCGTCTGATATATTTCCAATTTCTTATTAACTAATTTATTATTTTTATTTAAATTTTCATATATTTCATCAATATCTATGTTCATTCCTACTAGAAGACGAATAGCTATTCCTTCTCCTTCTTCTAAAATAGAAATTACTAAATGTTTAGCAGTAACAACTCCATTATTGTTTTCTTTAGCATTTTCAATAGCGTTATTAATTACTCTTTTTAGCATCGGAGTATATAAGTTTATATCACTTCCCTTGGTGGCATTTCCAACCACTAAAACTAATTCTTTTTTAAAATTTTCATAAGTTAAACCGTATTCTTTTAAATATAAACTCATTTCTTTATCAGTTGAAAGAATTGCTAAAAGTAAGTGTTCAGTTCCCACATAAGGGTGATGTAATTCACATCTTATTTCTTCCGCTTTTTTAAAAATATTAGATCCTACTACGCCAAAATTATTAAACATATTATTCTCCCTTACTATTCTATGTAAATTATGAAAAAATTAGAAAAAATTTATGCAAAATCTCTAGAGATTTGACAAAAAATCGTTCATTTTTGCCAAAAAATTTCAAAATTTAAAAGGAAATTGAGAAAAAAACGCGATATATATTAGTAGAAGGAGGAAAAAAGGTTGAAAATAAAATTTAAAATTTAGGAAATGAAAAAATGTCAATGAAGACTTTAAAATAACCCATTTGTTCTTTAAATTTAGAAAACTATTATCATAATATAAACTTTGCAATTATGCTTTATTAGTTTACGATTTATTAAAAAGAACTATTTTAGATTTATTTGTGATTTAAACAAATAAAAGAAAACAGAAAGGAACGTTTAGAAAAATGAAAAAAAATTTTGTATTTTTTATATTAATTTTTGTTGGATTATTATGTGGAATAAAAAATGTTGATGCTGCTAAAGTTAATGAAGAGTTTACTAATTATTATTTTTATCGACGTGGTGGCGGGGAAAAAGACCATTCAGGACTTCTTTATACTTATTCAATAGATGGTGATACCACTTACTGTATTGAACCAGGCGTTAAAATTAAAGAAGACGTTGAATATGTTGAATCATCTACTTTACCTTATGATATATCTTTAGTAGAGGAAATTGGTTTAATTGGCTATTATGGCTATGATTACCCTAACCATCAAACACTTAGATATCAAATGGCTACCCAACTACTTATTTGGGAAAAAGTTGGAGGTCAACAAAATGAAGTTTGGACAGAAGCTCAAGGTGGTGGAAGTCTTGTTGATTTGTCTACTGAAAAAGATGAAATAATGAGATTAGTAAATAACCATCGTAATGTTCCATCATTTAATCGCGAAAATAGAACTACTACCGTTGGTAAAGAAATGATTTTTATTGATAGCAATAACATTTTAGATGAATATAAAATTGCTAGTTATCAAGGAGCCGATGTTTACATAGAAGGAAACGAATTACACATAACTCCCACAGTTGAAGGATTAGGATCGGTAACAGTTATAAGGAAAAACTACACTAATAAAGAAACTAAATTCTTTTATGCTACCGATAGTCAGAAACAAGCCTACTTTGGTCAACCAGTCATTGTGAGCGCAGCTGTATTTTATAATGCTACCGGTGGAAAAGTAGAAATTACTAAAATCGATGAAAATAAGCAAAAACTTGCCGGAGCAGTTTTTGAAGTATATGATAGTAAAGAGGCTAAAGTCTGCTCTTTCACCACCGATAATAATGGTTACGGAAAATGTGATGGATTAGGTTATGGCAAATATAAAATCAAAGAAGTAACAGCCCCTAAAGGTTATCTTAAAGATAATAATATTTATGAATTTGAATTAAATGATGAAAATAAAAATGTTAATTTTACATTTCAAAATAATATTATTAAAGGATATATTGCTATTCAAAAAAAGGATTTTGATACTAATAGTAATACTCCACAAGGTTTAGCCTCTTTAAAAAATGCTGTTTATGTCATTTATGATTTAAAAGAAAATCTTGTAGATAAAATTACTACTAATGAAGATGGTTATGCTAAATCTAAACTACTACCATTTGGTAACTACATCGTTAAAGAAATTACACCATCTAAAGGATATCTTCTAGATACCAAAGAATATAAAGTATCTATTAAAGAAAATAATGAGGTTTTATTAGTTTCATCTAAAGAAAAAGTTATTGAAGGATATATTGAAATTAAAAAAGTTGATTATGACACCAACGAAAGTATTCCAAAAGGCGATGCTTCTTTAGAAGGAGCAATATATGCAATATATGATACTGATAATACATTAGTTGATGAGCTTACTACTAATGAAGATGGTTACGCTAAATCTAAACTTTTACCATTTGGTAATTATACCGTTAAAGAAATTACACCATCTAAAGGGTATCTTCTAGATACCAAAGAATATAAAGTATCTATTAAAGAAAATAATGAAGTTTTATTAGTTTCATCTAAAGAAAAAGTTATTGAAGGATATATTGAAATTAAAAAAGTTGATTATGACACCAACGAAAGTATTCCAAAAGGCGATGCTTCTTTAGAAGGAGCAATATATGCAATATATGATACTGATAATAAATTAGTTGATGAACTTACTACCGATGAAGATGGTTATGCTAAATCTAAACTTTTACCATTTGGTGATTATACTGTTAAAGAAAAAAAAGCATCGCTTGGTTATAAATTAGATAAAGAAAAATATCACGTCACTATTAAGAATAATAAAGAAGTTATTAATATCAGATCTAAAGAAGAAATTAAAAAATATGATTTTACTTTAATTAAAACGATGACTGATGGTAAAACTGGTGTCGTTAAAACTGAACCAAATGCTGAATTTGATGTATTTTTAAAAAGAAATCATCAATTTGTTAATAGCTTAACTACTGATGAGGATGGTAAAGCTATTATCAATCTTCCTTATGGAACTTACGAAGTGTGTCAAACTAAAGGAAATAAGTATACTAATTATGCAGCTTGTTTTGATGTTAATATTAAAACGCGAAAAGTTGAAAAAGTTATCAATAATGAACCAATTAAGGCATACTTAAAAGTAATAAAAATTGATGAAAAAACTAAAAATAATATTCCTATAAAAGATATTAAATTTAAAATAAAAGATTTAGACACTAACAAATATGTTTGTCAAAATATAACTTATCCTAATAATCAAAAAATTTGTGAATTTAAAACTAATGAGAATGGAATTTTAATTACTCCGGAAAGTTTATCGGGTGGACATTATGCTTTAGAAGAAGTAAAAGAAAAAATAAATGGCTATCTTTGGAATAAAGAAAATATTGAGTTTGAAATTAGTAGAGATACTTTTTTTACTAGTGATGATGATTTGGGTTTGATCTATGAAATCAAATTTGCAAATCAACCCGTTAAAGGAATAGTTAATGTAAATAAAATTGGTGAAGAGTTAAAAATAGAAAATAATACTTATCATTATGAAGAAATACCTTTAGATAATATTACTTATGAATTATACGCAAATGAAAATATTTATGCTGGTGATGGCAAGTTAATATATAAAAATGGTGATTTAATTGGAGAATATACGACTAAAAACGGGAAATTTAGTATTACAGACTTATATTTAGGAAAATACTATTTAATTGAAAAAAATACTTTAGATGGCTATATTTTAGACCAAGAAAAACATTATTTTTCTTTAGAATATTTAGATGAAGATACCCCAATTGTTAGTTTAGATCTAACATTTAAAAATTATTTAGAAAAAGGAAAATTAATTTTTAATAAAAAAGATAATGAAAATAATTTATTATCTAATGCTAAAATAGCTATATATAATTATGAAGACGATGAAAATAATGCTAAGAAAATTTTTGAAGGTTTAACTAATGAACTTGGTAATATAACAATCGATGATTTGTTTATAGGTAAGTATTATTTAATTGAAGAAGAAGCCCCAGAAGGTTATATATTAAATAACACTAAATTATATTTTGAAATAATTAATAATGAGGACGTTAAAGAATTAGAACTAGAAAATGAACCTGTTAAAACCGAAGATTTTACATTTGACGTACCAAATACTTATGACAATAGTTACATAGAAAGCTTGTTTGTGATGTTTTTATTTATCTTAGGTTATATTTATTATGACAAAAAAATTAAAAATTAGAATAATTATTATTATTTTAATCTCAACCACTATGTATTATTTTCATCTTTTTCTTAATCAGCAAAATGAACATTATTTAATTAAAAACTATTTAGAGAATAAAGAAACTAATATTGAAGATAATAATAATAATAATAATAATAGTGAAAATTATCTGGGTATTTTAAGTATTCCTAAAATTAACTTAGAAAAGGGCTTTTATAATATAAATAATAAAAAAAATAATGTTAATAAAAATATTCAAGTTTTAAAAAATTCTTCATTTCCTAATGAAAGTAGTGGCATACTTGCTATTGCTTCTCATTCAGGAAATGGTAAGAATGCTTATTTTAAAAATTTGCATAAATTAAAATTACAAGATGAAATATATATTAATTTAAATAATATTATTTATACTTACAAAATAATTAATATTTATGAAACTTCTAAAAATGGAAAAATAAATATTTCTAAAGAATATAATAATTGCTTAGTATTAACTACCTGCAGCTCTAAGAAAAATAAACAACTTGTTATTATTGCCCAACTAATAACTAAAAAAGCTTCAATCGAAGCTTTTTAATATGGTCTCCCATAAGTTGGATAATAATAACTATAACTATAATTACCATAAGGCATATATGGATTAAATCCTTGATTATAACCAGGATTTGGCGCAACATTATAAATTGGCCTTGGTCTTGTTAAGCCAACCGCCGCTCCGCCGATTAAAGCTCCTCCTAAAAAAGGTAATAAAAAATAACGTTCATTATTTAAAGGAGTTACAGGATAATTATTTGGGTAATTTAATCTTCTATACATAATACTAATTCCTTTCTTTTTTATATTATGTTTAAATTAATTTTCAAAATAATTTAATTGCCTATAAAGAATACTCCCATATATTTTTTATTTGCCATTCAAGTTCCTCATATGTCCATAATTTATTACTTCTTTTGATACTATTTGGATCATTAACTACTATTTTACCATCATTAACATCCGAAAGAACTATGAAATGCCCTATGGTTGTAAAATCACCTTTCCGCATACTACAAATAAGAGGATGGCCTTTTTCTAAAGCACTAAATACATTGTTTTTTGATAAAGATATAACTTGACTTTTAATACCAAATTTATTGGCTCCATCAGTCATTAAATTCCAACTAGTTCCAATATTATGATAATAATACCCATTGTTTTCGGAAAATTCAGCTACTTTCGCTGGTGTCACTTTTATATCCTTTGTAAGACCTACTATTACCATTGCTAATGCCGTTGGACCACACCCATCAATAGCGATACTACTATCGCCATATCTAGCATAACCCCATCTTTTATCCCATTGTAGTAATAAAGGGATCCCTTCGTCTATTTTTCCAACATTATCACTATAAGAATCACCAAATTTTTCTGGATAATCTATAACAAAGTCTAACAAATCTAAATCTCTTGTTAACATTTCCAAAAGGGCCTCTGGATAGTCATTATATTTATTTATAATATTATCTATTCTTTTATCATATTTTTTTAATACATTTAATTTTTCTAAAGTAGTTAAATTATCATCTAATTTTAATTCATTTATGATATCATCTTTATTAACAGTTTCTATTACAAAAGAATTATTTTTTTCAAAGAAAAAATTTTTATTAAAATAAATAATTCCTGCTAATATTATTAATAATAAAAATATTTTAAAACTATTTTTTAAATGACGCTTCTTTCTTTTTGACATATACTCCTCCAACTATTTATAATGATATCAAAAAAATAATTATTTGTCTTACATCTATCTTATATCTTCCTTATTATTTTCTTAATTTGACATTTTTTAATATCCAAATGTAATTTTTCTATTATCTTCTCCCTAGATTATCTAGAACCAAAATAAAAGTACCTTTACTTAAAAGATACTTATCTACTCTAATGGTGCTCGTATTCGGACTTGAACCGAAACTTCTATAAAGAAAACAGATTTTGAGTCTATCGCGTCTACCAATTTCGCCATACGAGCAAAACATAAGTAAATTATATCACATTTTTTTATAATTGTACTTATTTTTCATCAATTTTTTTATGAGGAAATAAATCTTCTTTTTGATTACTTATATCACTGGTATTTATTTCCGGTAAATCATTTAAAGATGCCAAACCAAAAACATCTAAAAAGTCTTTTGTTGTGCGATATAAATTAGGTTTTCCCGGTAAATCACTTTTTCCTGATACCTTTATTAAATCTTTACTTAATAATTTTTTAATAACATATGAACTACTTATGCCTCTTATTTCATCTATTTCAATTCTTGTTATTGGCTCATTATATGCAATTATAGCTAATACTTCAAGTTGAGCTTGTGATAAAGTTTCTTCTTTATTTTGAACTAATTTTTGATAATATTCTTTATGTTCCTTTTTAGTGGTTAATTTAAAAGAATTTCCTAAAAAACTTATCTTTAACCCTCTACTATCATCTTCATATTCTTTTTTTAAAATCATCAATAATTCTTTAGCTTTTTCTTCTGTTATTTCTAAAGTATTACAAATATCTTCCATTGTAACGCCTTCATCACCCATTACAAACAATAATCCTTCTAATACCCCAACTAACTTCATTATATCATACTCTTTCTATCATAATCGTACTAAAAACTCCACTTTGCTTTATAGTTATTTCTCTATTTTTACTCATATCTAAAATAGACAAAAAAGTTACTACTATTCCTTCTTTAGTTATAATATCAAATAATTCCGTAAATTCAATTTGCTTCTTTTCATCTAATATTTTTCTAATTTCTATTATTCTATCTTTAACACTATATTCTCTTCTAGCAACTTTTGTTGTAAGTGGTTTTTTTAAATCCATTCTTTTTTGCATATCTAAAAATGCCTGTAAAAGCTCATCAATTGAGACATTCCCATTAATTACTTTATTATCCTCAACATATTCATTTAAATTTTCAGGTACTTTTGTATAATAAAGCTCTCGATTTTCTTCTAAAGCCTTAAAAGTATCTGTCAAATTTTTATATTTTTCATATTCAATTAATTTATTTCTTAAATCTTCTTCACTTTTAATTTTATATTCATCTTCTTCATTATTTTCTTCATCTTCATTATTTTTATTAACAAGCATTTTACTTTTTAAATGAATAAGTTCAGAAGACATTACTAAATATTCACTTGCTGTATCAATATCATTTTCATCAATATTAGCAATAAATTCTAAATATTGATCTATTATTTCTCTAATATTAATATTATAAATATCCATTTTTGCTACTCTTACTAAATGCAATAATAAATCAAAAGGTCCTTCAAAATCATTAAGTTGTATATTCATAACATCACCATTATAATTCTATTTACAACTAAAACCGTATGTCTGCATTTCAAAACTAACCACTTTAGGTTCAGAACCAAAGTTATAATAATATTTATTAGTTAAATTCTTACTATTAGTTTTTTCTAAATCTATCGATACAATAATAGAATAACCATTATCAGTACCATTAAATGTAGCCGTAAAACCTTCCAAAGTATTGTAAGTGTTGGCTTCTCTTTGATAATTATTATATCGATTTAAATAATTAGCATCATTTATATTACTATCATTTATGGTATGTTTTATACTAATTAATTTTTCATCAGCAAAGGTATAATTAATTTGTTCTCCACTTTTACTACAAGTAAAACTTATTATGCCAGCTTCACTCGGATAATCAACACTTGGATAATCATTAGTGGTTTTTTCAACTATAACAACATAATAAAATGGATTATCAACATCTAAACTAAAACTAACTTTACCATTAGCTTCAATACTATTAAAATCTACTTTTATTCTTTGAAGTAAAGTTTTATTTTGGGTATATAATTCCAAGAAGAATTTATTATTGGTTAAATTAATTATAGCATTTGTATTATTATTAGCATCAAAAGTAAGCTTATTATCACTTAATTTAAAATTATTTAAAACTAAACCACTTTCATTTATAGTCAAACCATCTTTAAATTCATAGTAAATAATCTCTTTTGTTTCGTTATTATTACTATTATTTGGAACGTTTGGTTTATTGCTTGAAGACCCTCCACCAATAGTAATAGCGGTATCTCTTCCTAACAAATTATTTATAAAAACACTAATATCATTAATATAATAAACTACTAAGATAAAACAAATAAAGATAAATATTACTCTGCCAATATTTGATTTTTTTTGATAAATATGCCCAATAACTTGCGGCTTTAATTCAATATTTTCTAAAACAATATTACTAACTTTTTTAACTTTTTTTGCCATAATAATTCTCCCTTATTATCCCATTTTAATCTTTATCTAGATATTACTTTTTACTATTTATTAAATCAGTAATTATCTTTTCTAATTCTTGTTTTTCTTCAGTTGTAAGTTCATCATAACCGCTTAATTGTGACGAAACCGTACCTGTATGAAAACCTGTAACTTCACCATCTTTAATTGCCACTAAAGTTGGTGAATAAATTCTTTTTTCTTGCGTGTCATAGTCGCCACCTTCACCATCTGTAATATAGTAAGCATCTAAATATTCATCTAATAAATCAAGTAATTGATAATAATACTTTGTTCCTTTCTGAGTTGTAACCAATTCGCCATTTTGAATTTCAAATGAAGACTTAATATTTTTAATATCAAGATAATAGATTGTTTCATTCATTTTTTTTGAAACATCTAGAAGAGTTGGTATTAAACTACGACACCAAGGACAAGTATTAAAGCCCATATATATTATGCCAGTTCCTTCTTGTAACATTTTTACAGCATCTTTTTCCGTTAAATACTTAACTTTATTATCTTCACTTATAACTACGGTCGGATAAACTGCTCCCTCACTATTAACTTGATCATTTAATTTCATATATTCATTTCTGAATTTTTTAGCATCATCTCTCCATAAATTGTTGCGATTTATTAATAAATATCCACATAATATTAAAACAATAACTGTTAAGACAATAATTAAAATTAATATTATTTTATTTCTTTTTTCCATTTCTTTACCACCTATATAAAATTTTACTATAAATATGCTATTATTGCAAATAGTTAAGATTACTTTTTCTTAAAAAAATCTTTGTAAACTATATAAAAACCAACTAACCAAAAAATTAAAGAAAAGTAAATTACCGATAATTCATTTTGTTTAAAACTTAAAAAATCGAAAAAAATTAGAAAACCAAACCAATAGACCAGAAAGATAATCTCATAAAATTTTGAATATAAGACTTCTAACTTTGAATTTTTAGTCGCTATACTCATAAAAAACATTAATATAGCGCATAAAACAAAAGGAGTGAAAAATATTTTAGCAATTGGATTCCGAAAATTCATATAAATAATTCCTAAAATAATATTAATAATAATCGCTTTAATTATATTTATTATTTTGATAAATTTATTATTCATTAATTTCCTTAATATTTACAAATCTCACTGTTTTCATACTTTGTATACTTAATGGTAAATCATTACTATCTGTTCCTACTTCTGATATTTCTTTAATGGTATCATAACCCGCAATTACTTTTCCAAATGCAGCATAATTGCCATCTAAATAACCAATTTGATCATTACTATTAACACAAATAAAGAATTGACTACTAGCTGAGTCCATATCTTCACTTCTCGCCATTGATAACACGCCTTCTTCGTGCTTTAAGTTATTTTCAACTCCATTATTTTTAAATTCACCTTTAACGGTATCACCATATGAAGAATAAACGGTTCCATCAGGACTACCAGTTTGAATCATAAAGCCCGCAATTACCCGATGAAAGATTTTATTATCATAAAATTTTTCTTGAACTAAATCTTGAAAATGCGCTACTGTTAAAGGGGCAATATCAGGATATAATTCAATTAAAACTACTTTATCTTTATTAGTAACTATTTTAATGTAATTAGTTACTTCATCCACTTCTTCATAAGAGTATCCTTCTAAAGAGCCACTCTTAAATTCTTTACTTCCACAAGCACTAAAAAGTAATAAACAACCTATAAGTAATAAAATGTAACTTATTTTTTTCATTTAATTTTATCTCCTTTATAAGTAAAAGTAAATCCTACGATTTACTTTTAACATCCTTCTGTACAAACAGATTTCTCTAAACAACTTAATACGCATTCAATATTATCATACATATCTTGTTTCATTTTATCTGTTAATTCCATATAGCTATCATTTTGATCTTCACTAATGCCTGTCGTAAGTTTTTCTGGTTTACCATCAATTACACTAACAATATTTGGAGCATAAATTCTTTTTTCACCCGTTGAAACACTCTTACCTTTAGCATTTGTCAAAGTATAATCACTTAAAACGCTATCAAGACGATCTAAAAGCTCACTATAACCTTCTCCACCATCTTTCGTTTTAACTGGTTTACCATCTTTTAATTCGTATGTATCTCTTAATTCAAGAACATCAACATAATAAATTCGCCCAATCTTTAAATCTTTAGCAACTTTAATTAATGTCTCTAACATACTACGACACCAAGGACAACTCTTAAAGCCAAAATAAACAGCAAAATCTTCACCATTATCAATTTTTTCAACAATTTCACTAGCGGTAGCATAAACAAAAGGATTATCTTCACTAATGCTTATTTCTCTATAAGATATTCCTGCATCAGTTGTCTTTCCATTAAGTGATTCATACTCTTCTTTAAATTTAGTTGCATCAGTTACAACGTTTTCTTTTTCTTTAAAACAACCACCAACAAATAATAATAAAACTATTATTAATAATATACTTCCTACTTTTTTCATATCCTACTTCCTTACTTTTAATATTCTTTCTATGTTTTCTAATCTTTCATTTATTTTTTTATTGGCTCTTACATTTACAAAAACAATTATTGTGGTACTAACCACTATTAATACAACTAACCAAATTATAACATTTGTATTGTTGCAATTACCATTTTCATTATTTTCTGTAATGCCTAATTCTTCTAAAATATCAAACTTACTATTGGCATTATATTCTTCCGTGATAGCATTTAAAATTGCGGTCTTCTTACTATCAGTAAATCCAGAGAAAGTTTCTTCACCAATAATAATAAAAGGAACACCAAATTCTTTACTTGTCACATCATAATTAAAATATTCACCAACTTTATTCATTAATTTTTGATTATCATCATTATTCCATACTTCATAAGATCTTAATTTAAAATACTTGCCATAATTATCTATAATACTACTTAAATAATTTAAGAAATTTTCACAATGTTCACAACCATTCCCACGAAATAAATAAATGGTTACTTGATCACTTGTCTCTTTATAATTAGATAAATTAGCATTAATACTTTCTGATGCTAATGTTTCTTTTAAATTTAATACTTTAGTTTTAGCCAAAACTATACTAGGTAAAATCATTAAAAATAAAACACTGAATAAAATTAATCTCTTTTTCATCTTATACCTCCTTCCTAATTATAAAATATTTTTTTAACTATTTCTACATATTTATGAAAAAAACTCGGTTTTTTCCGAGTTTTAATTACTATCTATTGTAGAATTCAACGATTAATTGTTCTTGAATATCGCTATTAAGTTCGCTTCTTTCCGGAATTCTAACATATTTTCCAGTTAATTTCTTTTCATCAAATTCTAAATAAGCAGGAATTGCTACTTTTTCCGCAACACTTGCTAAAATAGCGGGATGATTTAAAGAATTTTCTTTAACACTTATTACATCTCCAGGCATAACTCTATATGATGGAATATCTACTTTTTTACCATTAACAAGAATGTGACCGTGATTTACTACTTGTCTTGCGGCACGACGAGTTCTTGCCATACCAAGACGATATACTAAATTATCAAGTCTACTTTCAAGTAACATAAGTAAATTTTCACCAGCAATACCAGGAAGTTTTTGAGCTTTATCAAAAACTTTATGGAATTGTTTTTCCGTTAAACCATAAGTATATCTAACTTTTTGTTTTTCTTGTAATTGAACACCATATTCACTAGATTTTTTCTTACGATCTTTACCGTGAACACCAGGAGCATAAGGACGGCGAGCTAAGTCTTTACCATTTTCTAATGTTGAAAATGCTAATCTTCTTGATTTCTTATAAGCTGGTCCTGTATATCTTGCCATTAACATTCTCCTTTCTTTATAAATTACAATTTTTGTTTTTGGCTTTTTCTAATCATAGGGAGTTTTTTACTATATTTCATTTCGGCAGACGAATTACTTTATATTTTTCAAAACACATTATAACCAAAAAAGCCTCTGCCACTTAATTGCATAATTATTATACTATATTTTTTTAAATTGTCAAATATACTTGTCAAACAATATTTTTTATGATATCATAATACTGTTCTTTATGGCGAGATAGCTCAGTTGGCTAGAGCATTCGGTTCATACCCGAAGTGTCGGGGGTTCAAATCCCTCTCTCGCTACCAATTAGTTAACAAACTCCATTTTTAGATGGAGTTTTATAATATTTAAAAGAAAGAAGAATTATAATGGACAAAAATAAATTAATGGATAATATGCTTTTTAGAAACAGATGCTGCGCTTATGGCCTTAGCTGGGAAGATTTTAATATTTATGGAAATACTATTATATTAAATACTTCTAAAAAAGATATTTATTAATGAATGTATTATATTATATATTAAAAATTAAAAAAGACCATTTCCTATTGATATCATTAATTATTTAGGTCAAGATCCTAAAGTGATAGATAAATATAATCTTGAACTTTACCGCATAATTGACTTATTACTTAAAGATAAAGGCTTTAAAATAAAAGAAGGCTATGAACATTATGATGAATTAGAAAAAACTCAAAAAGAAGATTTTAAAAACTATGCAAAAAAATTGTTAAGAGAACTTAACAATTAATCTTTAGGATTTAAAACTAATATACTTCTTTCATCAAAATTTAATAATTTACTAAAATCTACAACATCTTGATAAGTAATATTTTCATATACTTCTTTTAAGTTATCAACTATATCTCCATAGTTTAATATTTCTGATTGAATAATATTATTAACTGTTTCAACATCTTCATATTCTAAGATTAATGATGCGATACTAGCATTTAGCATTCTTCTAAATGTTTTTTCATCAATCTCTAACTTATTTAATTTTTCATTAAATAAGTTAAGTATTTCTTTAGTATAATTACTATCAATAGTAAAGATAATTAATAAATAATCATCAAAAATATCGGTCATGTAACTCATACTATTAATAAGTTCTTTTTCTAGTAAATTATCTTTAAAATCACTAGTATTACCAAAATTAGCTTTAATTAACATATTAGTATATATTCTAATATGTAAATCATCTACTTTTAAACTTTTCTTAGGTATTTTTATACCTATTTTTATTTTTTTATTTGTCACATTAATATCTATTTCTTCATATTTTTTATTGACTTTTTTACTTTCTTTTTTAATAATTCTTTCGGGATTTAAATATTTTTTAAATTCTTTACTATCTTGATTTTTATTAATACTTTCCATTAATTCATAAGGGTTAAAATTTCCCGTTACTATTAAAAAAGAATTTTCAGGATGATAAAAATTATCAAAAACTAATTTTACATCATCAATAGTTATCTTTTTTATATCCTCTTCTTCCCCTGTAATGGGATATTTATATTCATAACCATTAAAGATATTATCTAAATGTTTAAAAAGCATTACTGTATAGGGATCATCAATTCCCATATTGGCTTCTTCAATAATAATACCTTTTTCATTATTGATAATACTTTTACTAAAATAATCATTTTGGACAAAATCTAGCAAATGAATAACATTAGTAGTAGGATTTTCACTACCTAATACTTGATAATTAGTATAATTAAATGTCGTAAATGCATTGGTATCACAGCCATTTTTAAAGAAAAAATCATTCGCCGTAGTATCTTTATCTTCATTAAATTTAACGTGTTCTAAAAAGTGAGCTACCCCATTTGGTAATTTATATATTTTACTACCTATTTTAAATTCATTATAGATAGATCCATATTTAACTGATAATGTTCCATAAAAAGAATTAACATCTTTTTTCACCCACATATATACTTTTAAACCATTTTGACATTCATCATAATAAACTGTTTCATTTAATCCTTTTAATTTAATTTCTTTCATTTTACACCCCCATTATCACTTGGGCATTGAACATAAACTGTATTTAGTTTTAAAGCTTTAGCACATTTGATTAAATCTTCTTTAGTAACCTTCTTAATCAATTTAATTCTTTCATCAATTAAAGGTAGATGAGCAAATTGATTAAAAATATAATTATTTAAAATAGATACATTATTATCATTAGCCATTTTTAATGAAAATACTAAATTTTTCTTAGCATCATTCAATTCATCTTGAGAATAATTTCCATTTATCATTTCTTTTACACATTTTTTAATTAATTTTTCCGCCATTTTAATATTCTTTTTATCTAATGAAACTTCAATAACAAGTAATTCATCATATTTTAAATAAAGGCTTTTAACACTATAACATAAAGAATTTTCTACTCTTAGTCTTTGATATAATTTAGCTTGAATTCCTCCGGATGCAAAAATATAATTAAAAACGTGAAAAGCCACATTTTTTAAATCAATATCCAAACCTTTTAAATTATAAATCATTACTAAGGTGCTTTGCACAAAAGAAACTTCCTTGTTTACTATTAATGGCTTTCTTTTAATTTTATTATCCACTAACAAACTTGGCTTTTTAATTTTTATAACTCGATATTTAAAATTATCTTTAATTATTTTGACCGCTTTGTCCATATTTATATTACCTATTATAAAGATGTCACAATTTGAATGCATAAATAAATCATTGTATGTTTCATATAAACTAGATGTAGTAATATTTTTTAAATTTTCTTCTTCCCCTAAAACCTTAAAAGAACTAGGACTATTAGGATCCATATTTTGTAGTGCACTTAATATAGCCAATTTTTCTGATGATTCTTTAATACTTTTTATTTCATCTTCCATTCTTCTTTTGACAATATTATAATTAGTTATATCAAATTCCTTATTCTTAACGCGAGGATTATTTAATATTTTAAAAGGGAAAGATAATATTTCTTCAAAATAATTATCTTCACTTATATATTCAGGATTAATAAATTCTAAAACAAAAGAAATGGTAAATAAATTACCAACTTTATTAGTGGTGCCATAAAAAATAGCTTTATATAATTCTTCTAATCTTATAGCGATATCTTTTCTTCTTTGAAAATGTTTCGAAGAATCAGTTAAAATATCACTTAAAAAAGTAAATTCTTGCATTTTCTCTTTTTCAACTTCTCGACTAAAAATAATTTCCATTCGAGTCGTTTTAAATTTGTCGGTTTTAATTGTGTGAATATTATAAGATTCACAATTAATCTTTTTATATTCCATTGGTACACCTCTATTATATTATAACACATTTACCTTAATTTATAAGTTTTTAAAGACTTTTATTATATTGTTTTTCAATATAATCATCAGTCATTCCCGCTAGATAATCGATAACTATTCTTGCATTAGTCGATTTTTGATATTCAACACTCATATATTTTAAATAATTTTGATAAATATCGGCTTCTTTATTCTCACTATTTAAATCATTTAAATATTTTTTAAATAAATGATTAAACATTTCTTTTATGTGTTCTAATTCTTCTAAAGTATAGGCTTTGGCATAAATATTTTCATAATTAAATTTTTTAAGTTCCACAATTGCTTCATAAATATTATCACTTAATTTAATATAATTTTTATTAAAACTATTTTCAATTATATCATTAATAATAGTATTAATAATTTCTTTGTTACTACATCCTAAAACATCTGTTATTCTTTTAGGAATATCTTCTTTTTTAATTATATTAAGTCTTATTCCATCTTCAATATCTTTGCCAAGATAAGCAATTAAATCACTAACTCTTACAACACAACCTTCTAAAGTCATTGGTTTTAATTCTTTTAAAATCTTTTTATTATGGTAACTTTCCTTGTATTCTTGTAAAAAATCTTCCGTACTTTTTTCGTTTGGATGATATTCTCCTAATGCAAATTCACCATTATGACACATTATAGCATCTAAAACGGGAATACTTATATTAGCACCATTGCCATAATTTTCAATATTCATTAATATTCTAACACTTTGAATATTATGATTAAAATACCCTTCGTTATTCTCTAAACTTATTTCATTTAAAATAGATTCACCAACGTGACCAAAAGGCGTATGACCTAAATCGTGACCTAAAGCAGCGGCTTCAATTAAATCTTCATTTAAATTTAAGGCTCTTCCAATAGTTCTTGCTATTTTACTTACAAATTGAACGTGAGTCATTCTTCTACTTAAATGATCATTTTCCCGATGCGTAAATACTTGAGTTTTATCTAAATATCTTGTATATGATAATGTATATAAAATACGATCGATATCACGATAAAAACTTGGTCGAAAATCTTCTTCTTCCTTATTTAATCTTATTCCTCTTTCATAAGGACAAGCATATTCTGATAACCCTTCAATTTTCATATTTTCTTTAATTTTCTCTATATTCATCTTTAACCTCTTCAAAACGATATTCTTGAGCTACATTAGGATATTTATCTTTATCAACTTTAGATAAAAACATATCATAATCCCTTACCCATATTTCACCATTATGTAGATAAACTACCTTCTTTTTTAAATTTTCACTATCTTTAGCAATATACAATACTTTTACTATATCACCTTTAAAATGTTTATAATATGTATTAACTTTTACTTCTCTCATTGTATCACCAATTAAATTTTATTACATTTAAAATTCTTTGTAAATCTCTTGCATATATTTTATACATTATGATAAAATATTTATAGGAAAACGTATTATACGTTGCCTGATGAGCTTGCTAGCCTATGCTAGCTGTTTTTATTTCCACAAGTAGAATCACTATTGCTAAAATAAAAACCACAAATCGCTCTCCCATAAACATATATAACACAGTTTCATTTCACTTGTAAATACCCAAAACTTTAAAATAGCAAGTTTTTTGTCAAATCTCTAGAGATTTGGCTTCTTTTTTATATAAAAATTGGGGCTGTCGCGAAATTAAATGATTAATTTCTTGACAGTTTCTTTTTTTTAGGTTTTACAGAAGGAAATACCTCTTT
>CANQKO010000007.1 GCA_947624505.1 uncultured Bacilli bacterium
CAAGTGACATATATTACATTAGTTTTGAGACATTTTCAAATACTAACACTTAAGACATTATCATATACTAAGCATATGGCTTTTTTAAATTCATAAATTTTATCTTGCTAAAAGAGTATTTTAAGATTATAATTAAATTATAGATAAATTATAATTATAATATTTTATTTTTATACATTTAACTAATTAGAAATGGAGAAAAATATGGATAATGTAGCTGTTACCATCTTATTTCTCTTTCTTGGAATAATTGTTGGGGCCGGTGCCGTTTTAATAATTAATCATTTAAAAGGTTTAAGTGCCCAAAATAACGCTAATAAATTAATTGAAGATGCTAAAAAAGAAGCTGAAAAACATAAAAGGGATACTCTTTTAGAATTAAAAGAAGAATCATATAAATTAAAACAACAAACTAATGAAGAAATAAAAGAAAAAAAGCAAGAAATTAAAGAATCAGAAGAAAGACTTTTAAGCAGGGAAAATAATCTTGATAAACGTGAAGAAATGCTGCAAAAAAAGGATTTGGCATTAGAAGAAAAAGAAAATAATTTGTTAGTTAAAACACAAAATATTCAAGAAAAAGAAGAAAAGATGGATAAACTTCTTAAAGATGAAGTTGAAGAATTAGAAAGAATTTCAGGACTAAGTAAAGAAAAAGCTCACGATTTAATTATGACTAGAATTGAATCCGAGATGTCTTTAGAAATTGCTGAATATATTAAAGATGAAGAAGAAAAAGCCAAAATTACCGCTAATGATAAAGCAAAACAACTAATCGTTAGTAGTATGGAAAGATATGCTGATGATGTAGTATCTGTTCAAACTGTTTCAACAATTGATCTTCCTAATGATGAAATGAAAGGAAGACTAATTGGTAGAGAAGGAAGAAATATTAGAACTATTGAATCAGTTACAGGAGTTGATTTAATAATTGATGATACTCCGGAAGCAATTGCTATATCATCTTTTGACCCTTTAAGAAGGGAAATTGCTAAAGTTACTATTGAAACTTTAATTAAAGATGGTAGAATTCATCCAGGAAGAATCGAAGAAGTTTATGATAAAACTTGTAAAGATGTTTATAGTAGAATTACAGAAATAGGAAATGATGCCATAACAGAACTGGGAATTAGTAAAATGGATAGTGAACTTATTAATTTAGTAGGTAAACTAAACTTTAGAACTAGTTATGGACAAAATGCTTTAAAGCATTCAATGGAAGTCGCTAAGTTATGTGGTTTAATGGCCTCAGAAATTGGGGAGAATATTACTCTTGCTAAAAGAGCGGGATTATTACACGATATTGGTAAATCTATTGATTCTGAAATTGAAGGTAGTCACGTTGAAGTTGGTGAACAAATTGCCAAAAAATATCACGAAAGCGATGTTGTAATTGATGCAATTGTTTCTCACCACGGTGATAAAGAAGCTAAAAGTGTTATTGCTGTATTGGTAAGTATTGCCGATACTTTATCTGCAGCTCGTCCAGGTGCAAGAAATGATTCATTGGAAAACTATATTAAACGTCTAGAACAATTGGAAGAAATTGGTAATTCTTTTGAAGGCGTTGAAAAAGCATATGCAATGCAAGCAGGTAGAGAAATAAGAGTTATGGTTAAACCAGCGGAAGTTGATGACTTAACAAGTTATAAGATTGCCCGGGAAATGAAAGAAAAAATTGAATCAGAAATGCAATATCCTGGTACAATTAAAATTACTGTTATAAGAGAAACAAGAGCTCAAGAAGAAGCAAAATAAGCTTCTTTTTTTAAATTATAAAAAAAGAGATTATTCATCCCTTTTATTAACTTCCATAATAACTGGTAAGATAATTGGTCTTCTTCCCGTTAATTCATTGATAAACGGTAATAATTCTAAAATAATTTGATTTTTTAAATCAGTATAATTATATAAAGAATTTTTTAAGAAATTATTAACAATTTCACTAATCTTTCTTTCAATTTTATTCATTAATTCTTGATTTTCATTAACTAAGACAAAACCTCTAGCAGTAACATTTGGTTTAATTAAAAGTTTTCTTGTTAAAGTATTAATATTTAAAATAGTTATTAAAATACCATCTTGGCTCATTAATTTACGATCTTTAATTACAACACTGCCCACATCACCAACTCTAGAACCATCAACATAAATATCGCCAGCTTGAATAGTGCCACCTCTTTTTACTTCACCATCTTTAAGCAAAATTACATCTCCATTACTACAGATAAAAGTATTTTCTTCTGGTATATCACAAAGTTTAGCAATATTAGCGTGAGCTTTTAACATTCTAAATTCCCCGTGCATTGGCATAAAATATTTAGGTTTAATAATTCTAAGCATCCATTTTAATTCTTCTAATTTAGCGTGTCCTGATGTATGGATATCACTAAATTCTGAATTGGTATAAACTTTAACACCTTTTAAATAGATTTTATTAATAATTCTATTGATACTTTCAGCATTACCAGGAATAGGACTAGATGAAAATATTACTAAGTCATCTGGTAAAAGAGAAATTTGTTTATGAGTGCCATTAGCAATTCTTGATAAAGCCGCCAGTGGTTCACCTTGACTTCCGGTACAAAGAATACATATTTCATTTCTTTTTAAACCTTTAGCTTGATTACTGTCGATAAAAATTGATTTATCATTTATTAACCCATTATTTAAAGCAAGTTCAATTGAGGCTTCCATACTACGTCCAAAAGTAATAATTTTTCGATTATACTTTTTACAAGTTTCAGCAATATGCTTAACTCTAAAAATATTTGAGGCAAAGGTGGCAATAATTACGCGGCCTACGTGTCTGCCAATAATATCATTTAAAGTTTCATCAACAACCGATTCACTATTAGAAAAGCCAGTAGAAAGGGCATTAGTTGAATCACTAAGTAAAAGAGTAACACCTTTACTACCTAATTCCGCCATTTTATGAATATCAGCCATTGGCCCAATTGGAGTTAAATCGAATTTAAAGTCGCCAGTTTCGAAGATAATGCCGTTTGGAGTATGAATAACAATAGCAAATGAATCAGGTATTGAGTGAGTAGTATTAACAAACTCTATTTCAAAATGTTTAAAATTTACTTTTAAATCTTTATTAATTATTTCAATATTTTTATAATTTATTTCCCTTTCTTCTAATTTCTTATCAATTAGATCTTTAGCTATTTTAGGAGCATAAATTACGGGTATATTAACTTGATTAAGTAAAAAGGGGATACCCCCAATATGGTCTTCGTGTCCGTGTGTTATAAATAGGGCTTTAATTTTACTTTCATTTTGTTTTAAATAAGTTACATCTTGAATAACATAATCAACCCCAAGTAAACCAACTTCGGGAAACATTACCCCAGCATCAATGATAATTATTTCATCATCATGGGTAATAACATACATATTTTTACCAACTTCACCAAGACCACCTAAGGCAACGATACTTGTTGCAACATCTTTCATAAATTTCCTTCTTTCTTTTAAATAAAAAAGTTTTTTTAACTACCCATTATTATACTCTAAAATGCCTTTAATGTCTACAATTTTATAATTTATTTTAATCTATTTTAGAAAATTCATAATTAAATCAATCATTATTTCTTTTTCTTGAGGATTTGATTCCGCGATTAAAAGGGTAATTGATGCAAGAGTATTGTTATCGATAATTTGTTTATCATTTTGATAAAGAATATTATTTACTTGTAAAAAATAAATAAATATGGTTGCTGCAATTCTTTTATTACCATCAATAAAAGCATGGTTTTTAACAGTTAAATAAAGAAGATTAGCGGCTTTTTCTTCAATACTTGGATAAACATCACATTTATCAAATGACTGATAAATATCACTGATGATAGATTTAAAATTATTATCTCTTTCTAAAGCAAATAAATTACTATCATTATTAAACTTTAATTTGTTTATGACTTTTAAACATTCTTCATAAGTTACAACCTTTTCACATTTTTGCCCTTTAACTTTTTTTAAAGTTCGATGATCGTAATCATCTAATAAGTCTAAGGCTTTAGAATATTCATTAATGACATTTAATATTTCTTTAGTTTCATCGCCAGTTAATCTATTATTACCTCTATTTGCAATATCTATAAGTTTGACAGTTTTTTCTAAATAATCTAATCTTTTTTGATTAACAGCATAACCTTTGATTATGTAATCTTTTAAGATTTTATTAGCCCATCTTCTAAAAATAATACCATTTTGCGACTTAACACGATAACCAACACTTATAATAACATCTAAATTGTAAAAAGGTACTAATTGTTTAACGCCTACAACACGCATTTTTTGAGTGTTGTTAATTTTTTCTAATTCACCATCATTAAAAATATTATTTATATGTTTTCTAATAGTTTTTTCATCTTTACTAAATAATACTGCCATTTGATTTGCACTAAGCCATACTGTTTCATCTTGCATATTAACTTCTAGTTTTACATTTTGATTTTCAAATAATATTATTTCATTTTTCATTCTTTATCACTCTCCATTTCTTTCATTTGAAAAATTTCTAAATTTATTATTTGGTATAAAATTTTTTAATTCATCTTTTTCACCCCCTCTAATATATATCTACGTTTTTTTTCCTTGATTTCCTTTTAATTTAAAAAAAGTTTTTCAATTTCTTACTATTTTCTTAAGAAATAAGTAAAAAATGTTTTAAATAACATTTTTTTTTGGTATTATTAAATGGGTGATATCAAATGGGTTTATTTGATAAATTAAAAAATTTAGTAAATAAAAAAGAAGAAATAAAAGATGAAGAAGAAAAAGAAATAGTTAAAAACTATGATGAAGGTTTAAAAAAAACAAGAGAAGAATTTGTTTCTAAGTTAAATATTTTAGGTATTAAATATACCAAAGTATCAGAAGAATATTTTGAAGAATTAGAAGAGACTTTAATTATGGCTGATATTGGGGTTAATACCGTAATGAAATTTATGGATAAACTAAGAAAAAGAGTTAAAAATGAAAACATTACGGATACTGCTTATTTAAAAGAAGTAATAGTGGATGAATTACTTATCATCTATGTTGAAGGAGAAAGTTTATCTGATAAAATTAATTTAAGTAGTTCTGGTCCGACAGTTATTTTAATGGTTGGGGTAAATGGAGTTGGTAAAACCACAACCATTGCGAAGCTTGCCTATAAATATATAAATGAAGGCAAAAAAGTAATGATGATTGCTGGTGATACCTTTAGAGCGGGGGCAGTAGCTCAGTTAGAAATTTGGGCAAATAAAACCGGGGCATCCTTTTATGGTGTTGAAAACTCTGACCCAGCTAGTGTTATATATGATGGATTAGTCAAAGCTAAAGAAGAAGATATCGATATAGTTTTAATCGATACCGCTGGAAGATTACAAAATAAAGTTAATTTAATGAAAGAATTAGAGAAGATTAATAAAGTAATTGGGATGCATATAGAAGGAGCTCCTAATGAAACATTACTTGTAATTGATGCTGCCACTGGTCAAAATGGTATAACTCAAGCCAAAGCTTTTAAAGAAATAACTAATATTACAGGAATTGTTCTTACTAAGCTTGATGGAACTGCTAAAGGTGGAATAGTTCTAGCGATTAAAGAAGAAGTTAACTTACCAGTTAAATTTATTGGCTTAGGTGAAAAAATGACAGATTTAAAACCATTTGATATTGAAAATTATATTTATGGTTTATTTAAGGATATGGTATAATGGATAAGTTTTTATATTATAATGAATTATTTTTAGTTTATAAAGATTTAATTAAAGAAAGTCATCGGGAAATTTTTGATTTATATTATGGTGAGAATATGACAATGCAAGAAATTGCTGATTTAAAAAAAGTTTCTAAATCAAGAATAGGAGTCATAATTAAAAGTGTTGAGGAAAAGTTATTTGAATACGAAAATAAATTAAGAATAGTTTTAAAAAATACTTTACTAGAGAATGCTTTAGAATTAAATGATATTAAGGCTATCAAAAAAGAAATTGATAAAGTTATAAATATAGAAAATTATCAAAAAGAGATAGATAGAGAAATAGAAAAATATCATCAAAATAAGGGAGAATAATTATGTTTGAATATATGGGAGATCGGATTAGTAATGCCATTAAAAATATTCGGGGAATGGGTAGGATTACCGAAGAAAATATTAATGATGCAATGAAAGAAATTAGAATGGCTTTACTTGAAGCTGATGTTAATTATAGTGTTGTTAAAGAATTTATTAGTAATGTTAAAGAAAAAGCTTTAGGTTTAAATGTTGATAAATCACTAAAGCCCGATGAACTTTTTATTAAAATTGTCAAAGATGAATTAGTTCATCTTTTAGGTGATAATTATGAACCAATTGAAACCAAAGAAAATTTTGTTGTCATTTTATTATGTGGTTTACAAGGTAGTGGTAAAACTACAACCTCAGGGAAACTAGCTAATTTACTTAGAAAGAAATATAATCGTAAGCCTTTGCTAGTAGCTTGCGATATTTATAGACCCGCTGCCATAAAGCAATTAGAAGATATTGGTTCATCTTTAAATATTCCGGTTTTTACAGAAGATAAAAAAGTCTTAGAAATTGCCCAAGATGGTATCAATTATGCTAAAGAAAATAATTTAGATTATGTTATTATCGATACGGCCGGAAGATTACAAATTGATGAAGATTTAATGAATGAATTAAAATTATTAGAGGAAAATATTACCTTTAATGAAACAATATTAGTAATTGATGCAATGATGGGTCAAGATGCTATTAATGTTATAACGGGATTTAATGATGCCTTAAAACTTTCTGGTTGTATTTTAACCAAAATGGATGGCGATACAAAAGGTGGAGTAGCTCTATCGTTAAGACATCTTACTAATGTGCCTATTAAATTTGTTGGTGATTCTGAGAAAATGGATGGCTTATCGGAATTTCATCCTTTAAGAATGGCAGAAAGAATTCTTGATATGGGTGATATTTTATCTATTGCAGAAAAAGTTGAAGATATTGTTTCTGAAGATGAAGCAATGGAACAAGCTAAGAAAATGCGAGAAGGTAAATTTGATTTAGAAGATTTCCTTAAGACATTTAAACAAATAAAAAAATTAGGACCTCTTGAAAATATTATTAAAATGCTTCCCCAAGCTAGAAGTATGGGTTTAAATAATATTAAAGTTGATCCTAAAGAAATGGCACACGTTGAAGCAATTATTTTATCAATGACTCCTTATGAAAGAAGACATCCTGAAGTATTAAAAGCAACAAGAAAGCAAAGAATAGCTAAAGGTAGTGGCCGTTCTGTTGAAGAAGTTAATCGTTTATTAAAACAATTTGAAATGATGAAAGATATGATGAAAAATATCAATAATGGCAAAATGAAATTACCTTTTTAAATACGAATTTTTGCTTGACTTTCTCCCTAATTTTAAATAGAATAATATATAAATTATTAGGGAGTATTTGGGTATGGAAAAAAATATAGAAAATTTAATAAAAACAGAAGATATTTTTAATAAAATGATTTTATTTGCCAAAATGTTTAATATCGATATCGTTAATTATCAATATGAAGAGACTAACAATAAAAGACAAATTAATTTTTATGATCAAGATAATAATTATGTTGGCTCACTTTATATTGATGTCGAAGTATATAATAATGAAATATTATATAATTTAGATAATTTTAAAATAGAATTACTAACTGATTTAGGTAAAGTAAGTGGTACTTATTCACCTCATACATCATTATTATCTTATATATTATTATTTAATCAAAATGATTTATATAATAAATTAGCTGGTGATCTTAAATTTAATAGTCATAATAAAACTTTTAGTCAAGTTTATAGTGGCATATCCGCATCAATAGAGGCTTATAATAATGATAATTCTTTATTTAGAGTTAACTTTAATTATTTTGATATAAATGGTATTTTTGCTATTATTAAGAATTTCCCGCATTATGAAAAGTTAGAATTTGATATTTGGAATGGCATAAAAATTAATTATCAAAAAAATAATAAAAGAGCTAATATTAATGTTAATCGGGGTAAAGATAATACTTATGAAGATGTTGCGGAGTGTAATTTTGATGATAAAGTCATTTTAGTACCATTAAAAGTCCAAACACCTTCTGTTGGTAGTTCTATTTGGCAAAATGCTGGTAGTATAGATATAGAACCAATTATTGAAAGCATTGCCATCCATTGTAAAGACTTAGAAGAATTTATTTTTGAAGCTAAAGACTTATTTACTATTCAGACATTAAACGGAAAAACTATTTATTTATATGATAATTTAGCTAACCTTTGTTTTAATACAACTGATAAAAGAGCTTATCTTGAATTTGCCACTAATGAAGGCAAATTAACTAGAAAAAGATAAACTCTTTTTTAAATTTGCATAATATATCTATATAATGTTATAATTAATTAAAGCAATAAAATAGAAAGGATAGAATTTTTATTGTTAGCGCAAGGACCTAAATGGTTGACGAGGTTGGTAGTTGTCGAAGTAATCAGCGGATGCTACCACGGATTTAAGTATATTCGTTAGATATATTGAAAAAGCAAAATCAAAATTGTAACAGAGGGTATATCGAATACTTGATTTTTGAAAGGATGTATTATTTTGTGTGGAATAGTAGGCTATATAGGTAAAAATAAAGCTTTACCTAGAGTTTTAACTGGCCTTAAATTTTTAGAATATCGGGGTTATGATTCAGCCGGAGTGGCTTATATTATTGATAATGAAATTAAAATAACTAAAGAAGTAGGAAGAATTAGTTCTTTAGAAAAACTAATTGATGAAGATAGCAATTCATATGTGGCTATTGGTCATACTAGATGGGCAACGCACGGGGAACCTAGTGTTAGTAATTCTCATCCCCATCGGGTTGGTAAATTTACGGTTGTCCATAATGGTATTATTGAAAATTATTTAAAATTAAAAGAAGATTTAAAAAAGAAAGGGATAACTTTTTTATCTTCTACCGATACCGAGGTAATTCCTGCTCTTCTTGATTACTATTATAAAGAAGAAAAGAATATTTTAAAAACAATTAAAAAAGTTATTAACATCTTAGATGGCAGTTTTGCCTTAGGAATTATTTGTGATGATGATAAAAATAATTTATATGCCGTAAGAAGAGGGAGCCCTTTAATTGTGGCTAAAGATAAAGATGGAATGTTTTTAGCTAGTGATGTTCCCGCTATATTAAGTTATACTAATAAATATATATTATTAGATAATGACGAAATAGTAAAAATTGGGGAAGATCGTTATCAAGTATATGATCAAAATTTAAAAGAAAAAGAAAAAGAATTAAAAACTTTTGAAGGATCTTATGATGCAGCGATGCTTAATGGTTATCCACATTATATGTTAAAAGAGATTTGTGAAGAAGAAAAAGTTTTCTTAGATACTTTAAATTATTATGTTCAGAATAATACTTTTAAAGATAATATCCCTGAATTTAAACATTATAAAAATATTCATATCGTAGCTTGTGGAAGTGCTTATTATGTTGGTTGTATTGGTAAAAGTTTAATTGAAGAATATGCAGGTATTCCTGTTTATGTAGAAGTAGCATCAGAATATCGTTATAAGCGAAATTTTTATGATGAAAATACGTTAGTTATTGTTATTAGCCAATCAGGAGAAACAGCTGACTCGCTTGAAGCTTTAAGAAAAGCTAATAAAGATGGTATTGATACGCTTGCAATTGTTAACGTTGTTTTATCATCTATTGCCAGAGAAGCTAAGTATACTTTATATGTTAAAGCTGGTCCTGAAATTGCGGTTGCAACAACCAAAGCCTTTTTAGCTCAAACAACTTTAATGGCTCTTTTAGCTGTTAAACTAGCTAAAAAAGAGGAATTATTAAAAGAATTCCAAGGATTAGATAAAAAAATTAAAGAACTTCTTAATCGAAGTTATTTAGATTATGCTTTAGATATATATCAAAAAGATAATGCTTTCTTTATTGGTCGTTTAGTTGATTATGCCCTATGTTTAGAAGGCAGTTTAAAATTAAAAGAAACAGCTTATATCAATAGTATGGCTTTTCAAGCTGGTGAATTAAAACACGGGACTATTTCTTTAATTGATAAAGGTACACCGGTTATAGGTATTTGTACTAATAGTAGTATTGCTCCAAAAACAATTAGTAATCTAAAAGAAGTTGCGGCAAGAGGGGCATATATAATTTATATAACTAATGAAAAAGTAAACGATGAATTTTATAATAAGGTAATCTATATTCCTAAAGTTCATAATATAGTTACACCTATTTTGGCAGTTATTCCACTCCAACTTATTAGTTATGAAGTTGCTAAACTTCGGGGTTGTGATATCGATAAGCCAAGAAATTTAGCTAAATCTGTCACTGTTGAATAAGATAAATTTGCAAATAAGTGTAATTTAATATATAATTTAGTTGGTGATTTATTATGCAAATCGATAATGTTAAAGAACCCATTATAGCAATTAGAATAAGCCAATATCCAACTGATAACTTAGATGAATTTCTACTTTTAGGACGTAGTAATGTTGGTAAGAGTAGTTTTATCAACACTTTAATTGAAAGAAAAAACTTTGCTAGGACTTCATCTAAACCTGGTAAAACCCAAACATTAAATTTTTATTTAGTTAATGATAAATTTTATTTAGTTGATGTTCCTGGTTATGGTTTTGCTAGTGTTTCTAAAGATACCCAAAAGAAATTCGGCTTAATGATTGAAGATTATTTAAAAACAAGAGAAAATCTAAAGAATGTTTTCTTACTTGTCGATTATCGTCATAAACCAACCGAAGATGATATTTTAATGTATAACTTCTTAAAATATTATAATTTAAATATTACTATTGTTGCTACTAAATATGATAAAATAACGAAAAATAATCGGGCTAAACAAGATAAGCTTATTAGAAATGCCTTTGATTTAAAAGAAGATGAGACCTTTATCCCTTGGTCAACGATAACTAAAAAAGGGCGAAATGAAGTATTAGCGATTATTAATAATAATTTAACTAAATAGAGGGAGTTATGAATAAGAAGGGATTTACTTTAATTGAACTTTTAGCTGTTATTACTTTACTTGGGTTAATTTTAGCCATAAGTGTACCATCCGTATCATTTATTAATAAAAGTATAAAAGATAATCTTTTAAATACTAAGATAAAATTAATTGAAGAGTATGCTATATTGTATGGGGAAGATAATCTTTCATCATTAAAAGAAAGTAATAAAACTTATGATAATAATCGTTGTATAACAATAATTGTAAGCTCTTTAGTACCTAATTATCTAGATGCTGATAATGATAATTATTGTAATACTTTAAATGGTAGTAATTTGGGATGTATCACTGATCCTAGTAATAAAGAAGCATTTTTAGATAAAGAAGAGATAATTATTTATCTAAAAGATAATAAAGTAAAAGCACGTTTTAATAAAGATCATATATATAATTGTAGAGTAGGGGGATAATAATGAAAACGGTTTGTTTAATTGGTCGACCTAATGTTGGTAAAAGTAGTATTTTTAATCGGTTGATTAAAGAGAAAAAAGCAATTATTTCGGATAGTCCAGGGGTAACTAGAGATAGAATATATGGCATAGTTACTTATAATGATAAAAAGTTTAGTCTAATTGATACAGGTGGTATTAGTGATGATAATGCTGATTTTGAAAAAGATATAATTACTCAAGCTAGTTTTGCTATTGATGAAGCTGACACCATTTTATTTGTTGTTGATGGGCTAGAAGATTTAACACCCCAAGATAAAAAAATCAGAAATATTCTTAAGAAAAGTAATAAAGAAGTAATTGTTTTAGTTAATAAAATAGATAATCCTAAAAGAATGGATAATATTTATAATTATTATGAATTAGGTTTTGCTCAAGTTTTAGGGGTTTCTGCTGAACATAATATTGGTTTTAAAGAGCTTCTTGATTTAATAACTAAAGATATTGCTGTTTTAGAAGATTCTTCTGATGATACTTTAAAATTTTGTTTTGTAGGTAGACCTAATGTTGGTAAAAGTTCTTTAATTAATGCTTTATTAAATGAAGAAAGAGTAATTGTTAGTGATATGGCTGGGACAACAAGAGATGCTGTTGATACTACTTTTACTTATAATAATGAAAAATATATTATCACTGATACAGCGGGAATGCGTAAAAAAGGCAAAGTATACGAAGAATTAGAAAAATATAGTTTAATGCGCAGTATGAAAGCCATTGATAAAAGTGATGTTTGTGTTTTAGTAATTGATGCTCAAAGTGGCATAATTGAACACGATAAACATATTTTATCTTACTGTATTGATGCTGGTAAAGGTATAGTTATTTGTGTTAATAAATGGGATACTGTTAAAGACCCTAATGAAGATTTAAAAAGATGGCAACAAGAATTAGAAGTATATTTTAAATTTGTTCCTTATATTAACTTTGTTTTTACTTCAGCTAAAACGAAGAAAAGATTAAATACTTTAATGCCGGAAGTTATTAAAGCTTATGAAAATAACCATAAAGAAATTAAAACTAGTTTACTTAATGATGTTATTATGGAAGCTACCTCTTTGCACGAACCACCATCATATAAGGGTAAAAGATTAAAAATATATTTTACCCATCAAACAGGAAAGAGACCACCAAAGTTTACTTTTAATGTTAATAACAAAAAGTTAGTTCATTTTAGTTATGAAAGATATTTAGAAAATAAATTAAGAAGTGCTTTTGATTTAGTTGGTACCCCGATAATATTACAATTTAAAAATAAAAATGAAGATAAAATAGATTAGTAGATTGTGTTTACTAATCTATTTTTATAGTTTATAATAAGTTTGCAGTAGCGTTTTTATCATACTTTAACGAGTCGTTAAGGAGATTTTTTAATTATAGCTATTAATTGTAATATTCCAAAGGGCAACACTACACTTTGTGTAGACGCTTATCGCTTAAGCCCCTTTCCATATTACAATATTTTTAGTACTGCAGATGGAGGTAGTAGAAATGTGGAAGTACACTGGGGTTAAAGAATGTAATGAATTTTTACTATCTCTTCATTTAATAAGTGAAGAAAATCACAAAAAATATATTAAAACTATTTATGGAATAGCTAATAATATTCCAAATAATTATAGAATATTTAAAATTAAAAAAAGAAGGGGAGGACATAGGACCATTTATGAACCAAAGCCTATGTTAAAATATATTCAAAAGCAAATTTTATCATCACTTTTAAATGAGCAAAGAATATCTAATTATGCTAAAGCTTATCATAAAAATATTAGTCTAAAAGATAATGCTCTACCTCATTTAAATAAAAAGATAATTTTAAAATTAGATATTAAAAACTTTTTTAATAGTATATCTTTTTTAGATGTTTATAATGCTTGTTTTCCTCTTTATTTATATCCGGCGCCAGTTGGAATCATCTTAACTTATCTTTGTACTTATCAAGGTCATTTAGTTGAAGGTGCTCCAACTTCAGCTTATATATCTAACTTAGTAATGCAAGATTTAGATGAACAAATAGGTTTATGGTGCTCTAATAAAAATATTGCTTATACAAGATATTCAGATGATTTTACTTTTTCGGGTGATTTTAATCCTCGAGAAGTAATTGAGGTAGTAAAAAAATTACTAAATAAAAAGGGTTTAAAATTAAATAATAAGAAAACAAAAGTCATAAAAAACTCGCAATGTCAAAATGTTACAGGAATAGTTGTTAATGAAAAATTGCAAGTAAGTAGTAAAAAAAGAAAGATGCTAAGACAAGAAATATATTATATAAAAAAATATGGTATCAAATCTCATTTAGAAAAAAGAGGACTTAATTATACTAGTAAAGAGTATTTAAATATTTTATATGGCAAGATATTATATGTTTTACAAATAAATGCTGCTGATAAAGAATTTAATAGTTATAAAAAATATCTTAGTGATTTAATCAAAAAGATAAAATAAAAAAGAATTTACTCAACATAAATTCTTGGGACTCTTTTACCAATGCTACAAATAACTTCATAAGTAATGGTATCTAAATGTTTAGCAATTTTTCTAATGTGTTCAATGTCTTTTATAATGGTAACCTTATCACCTATTTTAACTGATTCATCTACTTTAACAAATAACATATCCATACAAATATTACCAACAATAGGGTATTCTTTATTATTTATATAAACACATCGGCCAGTATTTTTTCTTATAATACCATCAGCATAACCAATGGGAATAACCGCAATAAGTTCTTTGCCATTTGCTTTATAAGCCCCATTATAACCAACTGTTTCATTATTTACTTCATTTATTTGAAGAACTTTACTATAAAGACTAAAAGTGCTTAAAAAATCATTATCAATGGTATCTTGTAAACCATAAATAGCAATACCAATCCGACAACCATTTTGATAAGGCCTTTTTTCATAACGCATTGTAGCATCACTGGCGGTTAAATGAACAATAGGAATATTTTTTAAATCAATATTTTTCGTATCTTCTTCAAATCTTTGGAATTGTTTATTAGTATCATTTTCATTGGTGGCATTATAAATATGAGTATAAATACCTTCTAAAATTAAATTGCTTTTCAAAATTTTATTATAAGATGCTGTAATATCTTCTTCATTATTTAACCCTAGACGATTCATTCCAGTATCAACTTTAAGATGAACTTTTAAATTATGGGGATTTATTTTAAGTAACTCATTTAAATATTCTTTATTACTAATTGTAATCGTAATATTATATTTTAAACATAAGGGAATAAAATTAATGGCAATAGTCTCTAAACATAAAATAGGGATAGAAGCAATATGTTTTCTTATTTCAATTGCTTCTTCTAAACTAGAAACAGCTAGATAATTACAACCAGCATCAACAATACTTTTAACAGTTAAAATATGAAAGTGACCATAAGAATCAGCTTTAACAACCCCAATATAATATTTATAATTATTATATTTTTTAATAAATGTTTGAACATTTTTCTTAATATTAGTTAAATTAACTTCAACATAGGTATTTCTAAACATATGATACCATCTCCATAATAAATTATATCAATAATATATCTTTTTAATCAATTTATTTTTTCAAAATAGCCTTGAAATGAAATATATTTTGTGGTAATCTATATTATAGTAGGAATAAAGAGGTGCTTAATCGAATGGAAGATTTTTTAAATAGATTATATAGTTATGAATATTTTGGTACATATCTAATGATTTCAATTGCTGTTTTAATTTTATTATTTGTTATTATTTTATTTTTTGGTAAGAAAGATCAAAAGAAAAGAGAAATTGAAGAAACGAAAAAATTACAACAAATAAAAAGTGAAGATGCCTTTAAAGAAGAAGATAATTCTTTAAAAGTCGAAACTGAAGAAATTAAAGAACCGGTTAAAGAAGAAAATCCGAGTGTTAATGAACCTGTTATTGTACCAAGTATTGAAAATATCACTCCAAATATAGAAAGTGAATCTCTTGATTCAGCAAGCGATACTTTACCAAATATTCCTAATTCTCTAGAAGTTGAAAATTTAACAACAAATATTGAAACAGTTGAACAAGTAGAAAATGAAAATTTAGAAAAACCAGTTTTAAATGCGATACCAAATATTGAAGAAGAAAAAATAAGTGAAGGACCAGTTCTTGAGCCAGAAGAAGAGTTACCTTTAGTATTTGATTCAAGTGATGCACCAGAAATTCCCGAATTTAATCTAGATGAAATCATTAGGAGTACTGTAGATACTAACAATATTGAACCAGCTAAAGACGAAATAGATAGTTTAACAATAGAAATGCCTAAAATAGAAGAAGCCCCAAAACCTAAAGAAGTATTTAGTTCAGTATTTGTCGAAGAAACACCAAAAGAAAAAGTTGAAGAATTAAAAAAAGATGATGAAGAAGATTTTGAATTACCAACTTTAAAAAAAGAAAAAGTTGAAGTACCAGAAGAAATAGAACTACCAAGTCTTAATGATTTATCTGGTGAAAGTTATAATATTAAGTAGATCAAAGAGAAATTATTCTCTTTTTTTGTGGGTAAACGTCAAATTTTTTAAAGGAAAGTTGAAAATAAAGAATATCTTATGTTAAAATGGTTATGGTGAATAGAATATGGCAAAATACGATGAATCATCGATCAAAATTTTAGAAGGTTTAGAAGCCGTTAGAAAACGTCCAGGTATGTATATTGGCTCAACAGATAAAAGGGGGCTTCATCATTTAGTATGGGAAATTGTTGATAATGGTATTGATGAAATAATTAATGGTTATGGTAATCATATTAAAATAGTTTTACATAAAGATGGATCAATTACCATTGCAGATAATGGAAGAGGTGTCCCAATTGGGATGCACGAAAGTGGTAAATCAACTCCTGAGGTTATCTATACAATTTTACACGCTGGTGGTAAATTTGAAACAGGTAACTATAAAGTAAGTGGTGGTTTACACGGTGTTGGGGCAAGTGTTGTTAATGCTTTAAGTAGTAAGATGGATGTTTTAATTTACCGGGATGGTTGTATATCTAATATTCGTTTTACTGATGGAGGAAAGGTTGAGTCACCTTTAAAGAAAATTGGGGAAACCAATAAAACTGGTACCGTTGTTACTTTTCTTCCTGATTATAATATTTTTAAAAATTGTAATTTTTCTTATACAACGATATGTGAAAGAATGCAAGAAAGCGCTTTTCTAATTCCCAGTGTTACTATTGAAGTTATTGATGAAGATAGTAAAAGAGAAGTTAAATATCATTATGAAGATGGCTTAACTGATTTTATTAACTATATTAATGAAGATAAAAATACTTTACATAAAGTTCTTAATTTTAGTGGTAGTAAAAATGGAATTGAAGTAAATGTCGCAATGCAATATACCGATACTTATAATGAAAATATTATTTCTTTTGTTAATAATGTTAAAACTAGTGATGGTGGTACACACGAAGTAGGATTTAAAACGGGTATTACCAAAGCTTTTAATGATTATGTTAAAAATAATAATTTAATTAAAGGAAAAGATACAACTTTTGATGGCTCTGATGTAAGAGAAGGTTTATCAGTTGTTATTAATTTAAGAATACCTGAAGATAGTTTACAATTTGAAGGTCAAACAAAAGGTAAACTTGGAACCCCAGAAGCTAGAAGTATAACCGAAAGTATAACTTATGAAAAGATTAAATTTTTCTTAGAAGAAAATAAAGAGATTGCTCTTAATATTGTAGAAAAAGCAATGAAGAGTAAAGTAGCAAGAGAAGCGGCAAGAAAAGCCAGAGAAGATGCGCGTAATGGAAAGGGTAAAAATAAAATAGAAAAGAATCTTTCCGGTAAACTTGCGCCGGCGACAACTAAAAATGGAAAGATTAATGAATTATTCTTAGTGGAGGGTGATTCAGCTGGTGGTTCAGCTAAAAGTGGTAGAGACCGTAAATTCCAAGCCATATTACCTTTAAGAGGAAAAGTTATTAATGCTGAAAAAACAAGTGTGGAAGAAATTCTTAAAAATGAAGAAATAAATACGATTATTCATACAATTGGGGCTGGTCTTGGTAGTGATTTTATTGTTGAAGATAGTGCTTATGATAAAGTAATCATTATGACCGATGCCGATGTGGATGGATCACATATTCAAATCTTACTTCTAACATTTTTTTATCGTTTTATGCGTCCTTTAATTGAGGCTGGTAAACTTTATATTGCTAAACCACCTTTATATAAAATCGATTATGGTAAGAAGCATTTTTATGCTTATAGTGATGAAGAAAGATTTAAGATTATTTCCGAAAACACTGGTAAACCAGATATTTCCAGAAATAAAGGTTTAGGAGAAATGAATCCTGATGAACTTTGGGATACGACAATGAATCCTGATACTAGAACTTTAATCCGAGTTAATATTTATGATGCTGCTTTAGCGGAAAAAAGAGTTAATGTTTTAATGGGCGATAAAGTTGAACCAAGAAAAGAATGGATTGAAGAAAACATTGTCTTTACAATGGAAGATAGTTACAGAGTAGAATAGGTGTGTTATGGAAAGTATAATAAAAAAAATAGAAGATTATGCCCTTGAAGAAATAATGGGGGAAAGATTTGCATCATATGCCAAAGAAATAATTCAAGACCGAGCAATTCCTGATGTAAGAGATGGACTTAAACCTGTTCAAAGAAGAATTCTTTATGCTATGTATAATGCGGGAAACACTTATGATAAAAAATATGTTAAAAGTGCTGCCACAGTTGGTGATGTTTTAGGTAAATACCATCCCCATGGTGATTCATCTGTGTATGACGCAATGGTTAGAATGAGTCAATGGTGGAAACAAAGTACGCCTTTAATTGATATGAAAGGTAATAATGGTTCCATGGATGGGGATCCAGCTGCAGCTTATCGTTACACTGAAGCAAGACTTGCGAAAATTAGTAATGAACTTTTAGGTGACTTAGATAAAGAAACCGTTGAATGGGCCCCAAACTTTGATGATAGGTTACTTGAACCAACTGTCTTGCCGGCTAAATTTCCTAATCTCTTAGTTAATGGTACAATGGGTATTAGTGCGGGTTATGCCACAAATATACCACCACATAACTTAGGAGAAATAATTGATGCCACGATTAAACGAATTGAATCACCTAATTGTCATTTAGATACTATTTTAGAAATAGTTAAAGGTCCTGATTTTCCAACCGGTGGCATAGTTGAAGGTATAAATGGGATAAAAGATGCTTTTACTACCGGAAGAGGACGCATAATTGTTAAATCAAAATATAGTATTGTTAAAGAAAAAGGTAAAGAAAAAATTGTTATTACCGAAATACCTTATGATGTAAATAAAGCCTTACTTGTTAATAAAATAGATAGTTTAAGAATTGATAAAAAAATTGAAGGGATTGCTGAAGTAAGAGATGAATCAGACCGCGAAGGTTTAAGAATTGCAATTGATATTAAAAATGGGGCTAGTAGTGAATTAGTTTTAAATTATTTACTTAAAAATACGGATTTACAAATAAGTTATAATTATAATATGGTAGCCATTGTTAATAGAGTTCCTAAAACTTTAGGTATTTTAGCAATAATTGATGCTTATATCGATCATTTAAAAGAAGTTATTACGAGAAGATGTACTTTTGATTTAAAAGTAAAAGAAAAAAGACTAGAAATAGTTGAAGGTTTAATTAAATGTTTAAGTATTTTAGATGAAGTTATTAAAGTTATTAGAAAAAGTAAAAATAAAAGTGATGCAGAAAATAATTTAGTTAAAGAATTTGCTTTTACTTTAGAACAAGCTAAAGCAATAGTTAATTTACAATTATATCGTTTAACTAATACCGATGTTGTAGCTTTAGAAGAAGAATTAGAAAGTCTTAAAAAATTAATTGAGGGTCTAAAAGCTATTTTAAGTGATGAAAATGCCTTAAAATATGTAATGAAAAAAGAACTTAAAATTATTAAGAAAGAATATGAAGTACCAAGAAAAACTGAGATAAGAGATGAAATAACAGAAATAAAATTAGACATGCGTGAAATGATTCCGAAAGAAAATGTTTGTGTCGTTATTTCTAATGAAGGTTATATTAAAAGAGTTAGCGCTAAATCTTATCAAGCATCTGATGGAGAGACCACTTTAAAACCCGGGGATTTTGTGACTAATTTATTTGAAACAACAACCCTTGATTATTTAGTTTTATTTACTAATTTAGGTAATTACTTATTTATTCCGGTTTATAAAATTTTAGATGCTAAATGGAAAGAACTTGGTAAACATATTAGTAATTTAGTACCTCTTAATGAAAGTGAAAAAATAATTAATGCCTTTATTTTTGAAAATAATAAAAATTTAGTTTTATATACAAAAATGGGGATGGCTAAACAAATTAATACTAATGATTTAATAGTTAATCGTTATAATAAAACTTATACAGCAATTAAATTAAAAGATAATGATGAACTTATTAGTGTTTATTATAGTTTATTAAATACTTTAATCGTTACTAAAAATGGTTATTATTTAAAATATAATACAAATGAAATACCAGTTATTGGAGTTAAAGCCAGTGGTGTTAAAAGTATTAAGTTAGATAATGATGAAGTAGTAAGTGGTATTAGTTATAGTGATGATGAAGAATACTTAAATATCTTTACTAATAATTTAACTAGTAAAAGAGTTAAATTAATGGAATTAAAAACATTAAGTAGAGCTAAAAAAGGAACTATTTTAATAAAAAGAAATAAAACAGTTAATTATTATATTACTTATGCTTATATTGTTAATAGTAGAGATACTATTATAATGAAAAAAGATAATGAAATAACTGAAATTAAAGTTGCTGATATTCCTATAATGGATTTACTTAGTAATGGAAGTAATATAACTAAAGGTTATGTTGATGAATTTAAAATCAAAAATGATCCAATAAAAATAATTAATAAAGAAGAAGTAAAAGTCGAAGAAAAAGAAGATGTCAAAGAAGAACAAATATCTTTTGAAGATTTTACTGAAGATTTTAAATTATAATATAATCACCTAGTAAAACATAATATTTACTAGGTGATTTTTATATGAGCAAAAAAGATGAATTTAAAGAATTTATTCGTCATAAACCAGAACTAGTTGAGTATATAAAAAATAAAGAAATGACTATGCAACAATTTTATGAATTATATGATGTTTATGGAGATAGTGAAGAAGCTTGGAAGCCATATGAAAGAGGGGTAAATATTACCCCAAGTAAAATAACTGATTTTATGAAAAATATTAATTTAGATGAAATTCAAAAGCATATTAATACAGCGCAAAAAGCCCTTGGGGTAGTAGAAGATTTAACAACCAAAGGGGTAACTAATGCCACTAATGCGGTAAAAGGGCCAGTATCTCCTAGGCCACTAAATAAATTTTTTGAGGATTAAAAATGGAATATTTTTTACAACAAAAATTATTAGAAGATAAAAATTTTAAAAAATATTTAGATGCTAACTCTAATTATATTAAATATTTAAATCGTGATCCTGCCTTTTATAAAGTGTTTATGAAAGAAATGAAAGAAAAATATAAAGAAAGAACAACAGATAAATTAAATGACGCAATTAATACCATTGATATAGTTTCATCTATTATTGATACTTTAAAATAAATTATTTACATCTTTCATAAGGTACTCGTACATCAGTTAGATATAAAATATAATCAGTTGGTATATTATAATATTTAGCTAAAATTATTAGTACTTTGTTAGGTATATCGTGATAACAAGTTTCATAATGGGAATATCCATTACGACTCATATTTATGATTTTAGCTATATCTTCTTGTAATAAATCTTTATTTTCTCTTATTTCTTTTAATCTATTCATATCGCTATTAATAGTTATAATATTACTTCTTTTATAACTATTTTTTTTATTTGTTAAACATAATATATAATCAATACTAGTATCATAGTATATAGCTATTTTTTTAAGAATATTAGTAGGTATATTAGTAATTTCTGTTTCATATTGGGAATAGCCATTTTGACTCATTTCTAAATAGCTAGCTACATCTATTTGTTTTAAATTCTTTTCTTTCCTTAATTCTTTTAATCTATTCATATATCTCACAAAAAAATGTTATCATATCGTTATTTGGGACATTGACATTTGTTCCAATTTACGATATACTCATTTTATAAATATCGTAATATGGAGCATAAAGGAGATAAGAATATGAAAAAGAATAAAAGAGTAGTTATAATAATTTCAATAGTAATATTAACAATAATAAATGTATTTTTAGTATTTAAAAAAGATACTAGTATAGTAGAAAAGAGTAAAGTAAGTAAAATAGAAAGAAAAGAATTTAGTATATATAAAGAACAAACTTATAATGGAGAAGATTGGAAAGAATCTAATGATACAACATTTCCAACCAGTGGTTATTTATTAAATACAACTAAAACTATGTGTTATGATTATAATGGTAACAAAATAGATTATAAACCAACCCAAGAATTAACAAAAGGAAGTATAGATGGAAGAGTAACAATAGAAAGTAGTAAAACAATATATTGTGAATTATATTTTGATTTAGATAATAAAGAACCAGAAGTAAAAGAATTTAGTATAACCGGAAAGACAAGTAGTGGTGATACATTAAATAATGGTTATACATATCAAACAGATAATATACCATATACATTAACTTATGAAGATGAAGATGTAACTCAATATTGTATAAGTAATACAAGTGAATGTACAGAATGGAAAGAAATAAAAGAAAAAACAAATACATTAACCATAGATGCAACTGATGGCGAAAAAACAATGTATATATACTTAAAAGATAAAGCAAATAATGTATCAAGTGGAAAATCAGCAAAGATAACAGTAGATAGAACAGCACCAGTAGTAAATACTTTTAAATTAACAGGAAAAGCAGATGAAGGCCAACAATTAAGTGATAGTACAGAATATACTCATACAAAGAATATAACATATGATGCAACAATAGAAGAGAGTAATATATCTGAGTATTGTATATATGAAGATAATTGTAGTTATACAAGTTTAACATCAACAACAATAAAAAATCAAAATTATACATTAAAAGATACAGAAGGAAACCATAGCGTAACAATAAGAGTAAAAGATAAAGCGGGGAATGAATCAGATGTATCAACTCAAAGTATAAAGTTAGATTTAAATAATCCAACAGCAACTATTTCACCTAATACACACGATACAAGTAGTATAACAGTAACAGTAGGATATGAAGGACAAGATTCAATAATAGCAAGGCAATGTAAATTAGATAGTGAAAGCACTTGGACAGATGCAAAACCAGATGGAAGTTGTACAATAAGTGATTTAAGTGATGGAACAGAATATACCATCGAAGGAAGAGTAAGAGATGCATCAGGAAGATGGAATACAACATATCCAAATGTAACAGTTACAACAGACAAAGCTGGGTTTAGTGGAACAGGAAAGCAGTTAATTGAATATAATCCAAAAGGATTAAGTAGTGAACCGGACTGTCAAGGAATGTATAGATTTGTAGGACATTGTGACGCAGCGGATGATGGGTGTAATGGAATCATTGATAACTTCGTGTGTTTTGGTTATGAGGATGAGTCGGATTGTAAAGTTGATATTGCAAGCAACGAATATTTATATCGAATAATTGGAATTACTTCAGATGGTAAAATGAAATTAATTAAAAACAAGGAATTGACACAAAAATATAAATGGCATGAGAGTGACTCAAATATACAATGGAATGACTCGGATTTGTTTAATAATTTGAATAGTTCTGCTTACTTAACAAATTTATTATCTTCTTGGCAGAATGAAATAGAAAGATATAGCTGGCCAAATGGAGTAATAAACGATAGCGACACCAAATCGAGTGGTCAGTTCTTTTGCAATTTTGAGAAAAATTTACCGGGAATAAGCGCAAAAGTGGGCCTACTTACCGTCAGCGATTATTACTATGCGAATAATCAGAATGGTACCTCTTGCCGGAGTTCAGACTGTACAACAGTTTGGTTACATAAAAAAATGAATGGAGTGCCTTCTGAACTTAATAACAGCGAATGGATGATGCTTAGAAGTGATGCCGAGAGGACAAACATGTCATACTATATTTCAAGTAGTGGTCCGTTGGGGATGGCTCAGCTTGAAATTGGGGATTCGGTTAGGCCTGTCTTCTATCTTTCTCAATCGACTTATATTTTCTCTGGCAGTGGTACTTCTACGGATCCGTTTATTGTGGGTAATCCGGAGTGTCCTGGTTGTGGAATCATCCCCATTCCCTGAGTGTGATTAATATTCTTTTCTTCCTTTATTTAAGAATTGGTTTTTTGATAAATCTCAATAGAACGTACGTGGTTAGTTAAATGTAATGAATGTTCGAGAAGGAAAACTCGTAAAAACCTCATAGACTTAACTCTTGGGAAGGGAATTATTCCTTCCTTTTAGTTTGGTATTAAAATATATGTTAAATTATGATATAATCGAATATGTAGGTGATTTATATGTTAAATATAGATAATATAAACTTATATATAAATGATAAAGTTTTATTTGAGGGATTAAACCTAAAAATTAATGCTGGTGAGATTCACGTTTTAATGGGTAAAAATGGTGTTGGTAAGAGTAGTATTGCTAAAGCCATTTTGGGTGATGAAACATATAAAGTTGATGGTCATATTTATTATAATGATATTGATATAACTAATTTAAATATCTATGAAAGAAGTAAGTTAGGAATTTATATTGTAAACCAAAGTCCAATGGAAATTGAAGGAGTTACTAATGCAGAAATGCTTAGAACTACTCTTAGTGATAAAACAAATGAACCAATTAACATTTTAAAATTTAATAAAGAATTAGAGAGTATTTGTGCATCTTTAGAGCTTGATAAAAGATTTATTCATCAAGATATAAATGTTGGTTGTTCTGGTGGAGAAAAGAAAAAAATCGAGTTAATGCATATGTGGATGTTAAAACCATCATTTATCATCTTAGATGAAATAGACTCAGGATTAGATGTTGATGCCATTAAGATAGTGGCTAATTCCTTAAAAAAATATTATGAAGAATATAAACCAAGTATATTAATTATTACTCATTCTAATACTTTAATAGATACTTTTGATGATTATTATGTTCATTTACTTGATAATAAAAAAATATTATTAGAAGGAAATAAAGAATTAGCTAAAGAAATATTAAGTAAGGGTTATAAAAACTTAATAAAAGATGAGCATTTGTTATAAGAGAGAATTAATAAAATGAATAAAATATTAGTAAGTGATATTATAGAGTTATGTAATAATGAATATGTAATAAATGTTAAAAGTAATGATGTAATTTTTAATGTAGAAGGTAATGTTAAAGTATATTTAATAGATGAATTAATAAATAATTTAGATATTAATTTAAAAGATAATAGTAAATTAGATGTCTATTTTTGTAATAAAAATGTTAATAACAATGTAGTTATTAACATTAAGCAAAATAATAATTCTGAAATTAATTTAAATTTATCTATTATAAGTAATGCTAAAAGAGAAATAATTGTTAATAATAATATATATGGTAATAATAATAAATCAATGATTAGTAGTAGAATTATAAGTAATAAGGAATTAATTAAAAATATTATCAATGTTTATGTAGAAAAAGATACAATCGATAATATTGCTTTAGAAGATTTAAAAGGAATAACTAATGGGGGATTAATTCAAATTGAACCAAATATTACTTGTTTAAGTAATGAAGTTTCTGCTAATCACTTAACAACAATAGGTAATTTTAGTAAGGAAGCAATTAATTATTTAATGAGTAAAGGTTTAAAAGAATTAGAAGCTAAAAAATTAATATTACAAGGTTTTATTTATAGTAATCAAAGTGATTATATAAAAAATATGGGAGGTGATTAAATGCATAGAGAAGATTTTCCAATGCTTCGTCAAGATATTATTTATCTTGATAATGGCGCAACTAGTTTAAAACCTCAATGTGTTATTGATAAAATGACAGATTATTATGAAAACTATAGTGCTAATGCCCACCGGGGTGATTATGATATTTCTTATAAAGTAGATTTAGAATATGAAAATACTAGAGATTTAGTTAAAGATTTTATCGGGGCTAAAAGAAAAGAAGAAATTGTATTTACAAGTGGTTCAACTGATAGTATGAATTTAGTTGTTAATGGTTTTTTTGGTAACTTATTAGAAGCAGGAGATGAAATACTTCTAACTAAAATGGAACACGCATCTAATGTAATGCCTTGGTTTAGGGTGGCTCTTAAAACGGGAGCAGTTATTAAATATATTCCTTTAGATGATCATAATTTTGTAACTCTTGATAATTTAAAAAGTGTTGTTACACCAAGGACAAAAGTAATTAGTTTAGCTGAGATTACTAATGTGGTTGGTGATGTAAGACCAATTAAAGAGATTTGTGAATTTGCCCACGAAAGAGATATTTTTGTCGTTGTTGATGGGGCACAAAGTGTTCCTCATAAAAAGATCGATGTAAGTAGTAGTGATGTTGATTTTTTAATTTTTTCAGCTCATAAAATGCTTGGTCCAACTGGTGTCGGTGTCCTTTATGCTAAATATGAATTAATGGAAAATATTGACCCAGTTAATTTAGGGGGAGGAATGAATGAGTCATTTGATTCACCCGATAAAATGGTTTTAAAAGAAATACCAACAAGACTTGAAGCGGGAACTCCAAATATTGCTGGTGTTATTGGTTTTGGGGAAGCCATAAAATATTTAAATAAAATTGGAATGGAAAATATTGAAAAATATGAAAAAGATTTAAGAAATTATTTAATTGAAAAGTTAGTTAAGATTCCCCATATCGATATTTTAAATTTAGAATCTGATAGTGGAATTGTTACTTTTAATGTTGATGGCCTTTTTTCAGAAGATGTTGCTTACTACTTAAATAAATATGGCATTTGTGTAAGGGCGGGTAGTCATTGTGCTAAACTCACAAAAGATGTTTTAGGTGTTATCAATTCAATCAGAGTTAGTTTATATTTTTATAATACTGAAAGTGAAATTGATAGTTTAATTGATTTACTTAAAGATAAAGATAAGATAATGAAAGAAATGATATAAATCATCTTGACAAACTAAATCTTTAGCGATACAATAAAATTGCTTAGTATATGATATATCAATATGATATATAGTTTAGTAGTTATTCTTAGAATAATGTTAATTATATATGGATGTATCTAAAGTAAAATAAATTATGAAAATAATTCTTATCTACGCTAAGCAAAGACAATTGTTTGATGAGAAAGAAAACTCTAAAGATAAGTAAGTCACACTAAATACTGATAATATTTAGAAAATATTTAAAATTATGGAGAGTAATTTTAAATGATTAGTGACGAATTATTTAAACTAAGAATAGTCATTTTATCAGAATGATTATTTTTTTGCACTTTTTTACATTTTATTATTGATTTATATTTGATTATATAGTATTATTTACTTAAGATAGATAGTAGAAAGTAAGTGTGGTGCTGATGAATAGTAATAAGGATATTTTAAAATATTGTCCTAATTATTATAATATAGTTAACTTTGATTTTGAAGAAGGAGATTTAATCAGCGAAAAAATTGTGACAATATATAAAAGTTATATATTCTCCGTTAATATAAATGATGATACAGAAAAAGAAAGAGCAATAGAAATAGATCGCGTTTTAGCCAGTTATCTTCACGACTACTTATTTAGAAGTACTTTACAAAAAGAAATAGTAACTGTTAGAGTTAAGAAAGATAATAATATTATTAAAAGTATTGTTGATGTTATTATTAAAATATTTACAAGTTATGAAGAATATACAACGAGAAAGATATATATAAGTAAATGGATTTAAACACTTTAATTAGTGTTTTTCTTATTTTTAGAAGTATATTTTAAATATATTAAAAGAAGCACAAATATTAGAAAGAAAATATCTAAAACATAAGCATAAGATTTAAACATAATGGAAATAATTCGATAATTTTCTCCAACAATGAATGTTGCAATATATAAAGTTATAAGAATTAAGAGATAAAAATAAACTTTATTATATTTTTTAGGTAAGACTTCTTTTAAATTAGTTGTGGTAGTAGATAAAGTAATAAATAAATCAAAGTACCAGACAAATGTTGATAAATTTTCTACATTCTCAATAAAATCTAGAATCTTAATTTGTTTAAAAACATCATACTCAGGGAAACTATAAATTTTTATTAATGGTTCACCTAAAGTTAAAATAATAAAGAGAATAATAAGTAAGGTTGTCCCGGTTCCAAATAGATAATTTTTTAAATCATCTTTAAAAGTATTATTTTGATAATTAATGGCTATTATATTAGGAATAGTAGTAATTGAGGCATATATTAAAGAAGATAAAAAGATATTTTTAGTGCTTTCGGTATAAATTGGCATTATTTTATTTATATCAATATATTTTATTAATAATAAAAAGTATGTAAAGATAATTAAAATACTAAAAATAAATAATAAGTTACTTAAACTAGTTAAAGTGTTTTGACCTTTTTTAGAAATATAAATAGCTATTAAAAGGAAAGGAAGAACAACCAGTATTTTAGGGGTATATAATAAATAAAATGAATTAACAAACATAGGTAAAAGAATTAAGATAATAAGCATTATATATAAATAAAAGAGAATAAAAATGAAAAGAAAGATTTTTCCTAAGAAAGAATTTTTTAATTTATCTTTTAAAGTTTCATCTTTTAAATATTTTTTAATAAAACTATAAACATAAATTATACCTATTCCTAGAAGACTACCTAATATTACACTTATCCAAGCATCTTTACCGGCGTATTTGAAAAGTAAGAAAAAACCAATTCCAAACATAGAAGAACGAGTTATAAAATATGATAATCTATTTTTCATTCTTTCACCTCAAATATAAATCCTTTCGTATTAACTTTTAAGTCGGCATAAACATTAACTTTGGCTTTTGTCCATAAATCTTTATTTTCTTTACGCGTTTTTTTATAATAAATATCTTGTAATCCTAAAACATCACTTTCATCTTCTTGAAGAATATGGATAAAATTAGTTACTTTTTCTGCAATTATTTTGGCAAAATCTTCATTAATTATTTTATAAGTTTGCTGATCCTTTAAATCTAGGTTAGCATTATTTTCTATAACCCGACCTTTTAAATTTAAATTAATATTTATTTTATCTTTTAAAACTTCAATATTAGTATCTGATGCAGTAATTGAAATATCAAAATTTTTCCCATTATATTTTTTATTAAATGAAATACTAAAAGTATTTTGGGTTAATAAGTTATATAAAGAAGAATCCATTAAAGATAATTCACTTTTCTTTTTATAACCATTAAAAGTATAGAAATTACTTAAAGTTATTTCATCATTTTCATTAATAGTTAAACTACTTATAATGGCATCACTAGAATTACTAATTAATTTAGTTAAAAATACTTGATAAGTATCGATAACGGCTAAATTATTATTATATTTTTCATTATTAATAAGATTCATTATAAAATCACTTACTACGGGCATATTATCGCTATTGTGTTCTAAGATTTCTTTGGGAGTTACATCTTTTACCGCAAGAGGAATAAATTCATCTCTAATCGCGGTATCCCTGATAAGATAATCACTTATTTTATCTAAATGATTATTAATAATATTTTCAGAATACAAAACAATTCTTAAATGCGCAAAATAAGGTTTTTTACCAACTTTATAGTTAGTATCGGTAAATGCTTCAGGTAAAGTTTTACCTTTACCACTTATGGTATAGCTTTTCATTGTGGTATTTTGTTCAGTTTTAATATCATTTAATATTTCATAAGTTAAATAATAATTATTATCTTGATAATCAATACCTATTCCGGAAATAATCGCTAAATTATTTAGTTCAATATTATCATAACAGCCACTTAAACAAAATAGAAAAATAATTAAAATTGTAAATTTAAATATTTTCATTCAAATTTTCCTCTCGTTAAATTATCACTTGTTAATAATTCACTTCGTTTAGTATTCTTTGTATCTTTTCTTTTTAAAATAGTTTTAAAAAAGTATGCTTTATTAAATGGAGCAATCGGGGCAAAATAAGGGTTATTTAAACTTCTTATCGAAATAACATTAATAAGGAAGAAAACAGTAGCTAAAAAGATTCCATATAAGCCAAAAAAGGAAGCAAAGAATAAAAATAGATAACGATAATATCTTAAAGCATTACTAATTTCTAAGTCCGAAAATATTAAACTAGTAATAAAAGTAAATGAGGCAATAATAATGGCAATAGGAGAAACGAGTCCCGCATTAACGGCAGCCTCCCCAATTATTAAGGCACCCAGAATAGAAATAGCGGAACCAAAGTTAGAAGGAAATCGTAAATCACTTTCTCTTAAAATATCACAAATGATTAAAAGCATAATAACTTCAATAATGGACGGAAAAGGAACGCCACTTCGCTGGGTACTAATATTAACAAGTAAACTAGCAGGAATAGTTTCCTGATTATAATTAATAATAGCTATATATATTCCTGGAGTTACCATCGATAAGCCAAAACAAATAGCCCTTAATATTTTAATAAAAGCAACATTAATACTTTTAACATAATTATCACTGACGGGATTAATATAATCAGCTAAAAAAGTTGGTAAAATAATAGCAAAAGGAGATGTATCCATTAGAATAACAATTTTCCCTTCAAGAAGAGAGGTTGCCACTAAATCAGGGCGTTCCGTTCTTTTAATGGTTGGAAAAACCGTTTTGTTTTCGCTTTCCAAATAATTAACAATAGTTCCTAAATCAATAACACCATCAACATCAATGGAATCTAATTTTTCTTTAATAACTTTTACGTCACTGGTTTTAGCAATATTATCAATATAATTAATACTTAAAGTAGTTAAGGTATCTCTTCCCATTACAATTTCTTCGCTTTTTAAATGATGGGTTTTAATTCTTCTTTTAATAAGTCCCATATTAGTTTGATAATTTTCCACAAAAGAATCTTCGGGTCCTAATAAAGATGGCTCTCTTAAAGCTTGGCTGACCGCTCTTTGTAAATCACCCCGTACTTCAATAGCTAGGATATCTTTATCTAAAATAACAATGGCAAAACCATTAGTAATATAAAATTCAATCTTATCGTAATTATCCAAAGGAACGGTATTAGAACCTGGGGTATTACTATTTAAATTTAATTTAGAGTTATATCTCGTTAAATGTTTTAAAATATAATCATTTATTTTATCACCAGAACAAACGGTTTCAATAAAACAAACATAAATAGTTTTTTTTAGACCAATCTTTATTTCTTTTATTTTAAAATCAGGTACATTAGTAAACTCATCTTTTAATCTAGCCACAATGGGATTCAATATTATCACCTTCAATTTATTTTTATTATTGACAATATTTACCAAATAATACAAATATAATTTAATATGACAAATTTAATTAAAATAAACAATAAATATACTAATAATAAATTAATTTATTTAGATAAAGATACTTATAAAATTATTAAATCTCTAACTAAAGATATTAAAAAAGTCTTTAATGATGAGATAATTATCACGGGTGGTTATAAAACATTATTTATTATAAAAAGAAATAGTTATCATCAATTATATAATTCGGGAAAAGCTTTTAATTTATTAATTAAGAATAAAGAAATTTTAAATTATATTAATGATAATTTAACAAGATATGGCTTAGTCAAAGAAGATAATTTTTATTATTATATTGGTAAGGCTTCTTATCTAATTAATAAATATCATTTAACAATTGAAGGATACCAAAAAATGTTTGAATAGAAAACTATTGACATTTGCCTATTTTTGGGTATACTAGAGTAGAGTATTTTGAAAAGGGGGAATTTTCTTATGATAAAAAAAGCGAAAATCGAATTTAAAAGAGGAATTGCTTGTCTTTTAGCGACTCTTCAAATTGGGGTAATTTCTAGTTGTAATACTCAAGACTTTGATACAGTAGTTATTTCCAAAGAAGAATATGAAAAATTATTAGATGAATTAAAAACCCAAAAAATGGAAAATAATGGATTAAATCTTGAAGTAGAAATTTTAAAAGATGCTCTACAAGCTGAAATAAATAAAAAGAATGAAGAAGATAAGGAGAAAGAAGATAGCAATATTAACGAAGATACTTCTACGGAACCTATAGATGATCCGGAAAAACCTATTTTTGATGAAGAACTAGCTAATAAAATTGGCATAACTAGTGAAATGGATGAAAATGAAGACCTTAAAAAATGCTTAGATGAATTTAATAATTATCTAAGTTTACACACTTACCTTATTTATAAATATGAAAATAAAGATGGCATTCAAAAGATTCAATTTATAATGAATGATGAAGTAGTTGGAGAAGTTTGGACTTGTAAAGAAACTACAACATCTGTAAACTTTGTTTATAATAAACCGGAATATCAATATATTAATAGTTTACATTTAGGAAATGAAGATAATAAGGTTTATAAAACCAGTTATGATTATAAATGGTCATATGAAGGTAATGAGTATGATATAGGTAGTAGCTCTATTAATTATGATACGACTGAAGGAAGTATTTATAATTTATCTCTTGATTTTAATATCTTTGATAATAATACTAATGAAGATAAATTATTTATCTATCTTTCTAAAAATGTTGATGGATCCTTTACAATCGATTTAAATAGTAAAAATTCTCTATACATTCCAAGTGATAGTGAACACACTACACTTAACATATCATCAGAAGATTTCCAAATTTTAGATAAATTAATTTTATCTTATAAAGAAAAAGGAAAATTGGAAAATATCTTAGCATATTGCCAAGATACATTAATTGAGATAATTAAAAAATATGATGTCGAAGAGAAGTGTGAACAATATATTAATATTATAAAAAATAATAGTAAAGTTAAAAATGAAGAAATAGATAAAGATGTTAGTAATTCTAATCATCTTACCTTTAATCAAGAACTTGCTAATATTATTGGTCTAAGTAATGAGGTTTTAGAAAATTCTGTTGTTCAAAAAAATATTAATTTATTAAATATTTACTTAGGAAATTATGACAATTTATCTTATCAAAATAAAATTAGTGAAACATCTAATGATATTACTTTTATAGATAGTGATAATAAAGAAGTAGCAAGAGTTATTTTATTACAATCCTCACCATCATTGTTTATTACATTGTATGGGACAAATTATAATTCTATTTATTCGGTTATGCTTGATGAAAATAATGAAGTCGATTATTCAGCTGATGGCTTAAGTTGGGATTATAATGATGAAAATTATTCAGTTGGTGATAGTTATAGTTTCTATGATGCCAATTATACTTATACATCATATATTGATTATGTTCATTTTGGGACTGATTCTTCAATTGATAGAGAATTTAGTGTTTGGTTAAATAAAGATGCTGATAACAATTATACTTTGAAACTTAATAAAGATGTAACTCTTACAATTGAGGTTGATGATTTTTATAAGCTAACTGATTTAATAAATGCTTATGAAAATACTAATGAATATGGTAATATTTTTAAGTATTGTGGTAATGAAATAATAGAAATTATTCAAAAATATGATAGTGAAAATATATGTCAAGAATTTATTGATATTATCAAAGAAATCAAAGGTGATCTTGACAAGGAAAGATCTAGATATAAGGGGGAATTAAAATGATCGAAAAAAAGAAAATTAATTTTAAGAAAGGAATAGCTTGTCTTTTGGCCACTCTTCAAGTGGGGATAGTGACAAGTTGTGCTAAAAGTGATATTTCGGAAAAAGATTATGTTGATGCATCAGAATTTGTCACTACTTTAGAATTAGTAAGTAAAAGTGGTGATAATTTAAAAAATAAAAGCAAACTAGATACTTTAAGTAATGATTTAGTTAAAGAAGTTGGCTTAACAGAAGAAATGCTTAATGATCCTATGATTAAAGGTAATATTGCTAAACTAAATGGTTATATAGAAGAGTATAAAAAAGCTTATTTTAAACATAGTGATTTATACTATGTTGTAAAAGAAGGAGCTGAAGGAGAAAAGATTATTAGCGTCTTAAATTATCTAAATGTTGTCATTGGTAGTATAACTAAAACTAATGATTATGTTTATTTTAATTTTGATAGACCTTCAAGGGTTTATCTTGATGAACCGGAAGCATTAGAATTCAATTATAGGATGTTTTTATCAGATGACAGTATAGTCTATGATAAAGGATGGTATAATGAAGACTCAAAATATTCAGCTATTCATACGCATATATTTAAAGATGATGAAGTAAAAAAAGAATCAGAAGTAAATTATTATTCTAATAATAAACATCTTTTAAGATTTGCATTTATTAATAATGGTAAAGGTTCTTGTACATTTAAGTTAAGTGAAACTTCATATGATGATTACCATTTTGCTTATGAACCAACATCTTTCAAAATAACAGAAACAGATTATCTAATTTTAGATAATTTATTAGAAAATCTAAAAAGAAGTGATGAATCTTTAGATATTTTAGATTATTTTAAAGATACCTTATTAGAAATAATTCGAAAATATGACAAAGAAAAAGAATGCCAAAAATACATTGATATTATAAAAAATCAAAAGAAAATTATCACTTTAAATCGTAAGTAAAATTTAACTGCTTTATGCAGTTTTTTCTTTTTAAATATATTAATTTATTATATAATTATTTTATGGAAGTAGAAGTAATTAAATTTGACAATTTAGGAAGAGGACTAGGGTATATAAATAATAAAATTATATTTATTCCTAAAAGTGTTCCTGGTGATATTTTAGAAATAGATATAGTTAAGGAAAAGAAAAACTATTTAGAAGGTAAAATTAAAAAAATAATTAAACCCTCTAAATTAAGAAAAGAAGTATTATGTCCTTATTTTGCCTCTTGTGGGGGTTGTGATTTACTCAATATATCTTTAAGTGAAGAATTAGAATATAAAATACATAAAATCAACGCTATTTTAAAAAAGAATAATATTAATTATGAAGTAAAAGAAATCATTAAAAATAGCAATGATTATTATTATCGTAATAAAATTACTTTAAAAGTTATTAATAAAAAAGTTGGCTATTATCAAAAGGAAACCCATCATTTATTAGAAATTAATAATTGTTTAGTGGCTCGTAAAAGTATTAATGAACTTATTAAAGAAATAGACAAGTTTAATATAATAAATGGTGAAGTAATTATTAGATGTAATAATAAAGATGAATTATTAATTATTATTAATTCATCTGATACTTTAAATAATATTGAATATTTTGTAAGTAATTATAATATTGTTGGTATTGTTTTAAATGATAAATGTTTATATGGGGAAGATTATTTTATCCATAGTGTTAATAACCATTTATTTAAGATAAGTTATAATGCCTTTTTTCAAGTAAATGATTATATAAGTAGTTATTTATTTAATTTAATTAATGAATATACTAAAAATTCACAAAATGTTCTTGATTTATACTGTGGGGTTGGGGCTTTAACATTAAGTGTTAGTGATAATGTTTTAAGTGCTTTGGGAGTAGAAATTGTGGAAAATGCGATTAAAGATGCTAATTTTAATAAGGGATTAAATCAAAAGAAGAATGTTTCTTTTATATGTAGTGATACTAAAAATATTTTAAATAAGATAAGTAAAACTTATGATACAGTTATTTTAGATCCGCCTAGAAGTGGGGTAGATGCAAAAGTTTTAAAGAAGATTATGGATGAAAATATTAATAAAATTATTTATGTATCTTGTGATCCCTTTACTTTAGTAAGAGATTTAAAAATATTAAATGATGTTTATGAAATAAAAGATTTTAAGCTTCTTGATATGTTTACTTGGAGTGAACACGTGGAAAGTTTTTGTGTGTTAGAAAAAAGATAATATCTTGTTAAATATTGTCAAAAAATAAGAAAAGAAGTGTTGGTTATATTATTTTTTTGTTACAATTATTACTAGGAGATGATTTTATGTTTATTGGGGAAGAACCAATTCATATTAATGCGGAAAAAGGAAGTATTGCTCCCCTTGTATTAATGCCAGGAGATCCTTTAAGAGCTAAATATATTGCAGAAAATTTTTTGGATGATGCCATTTATGAAGACTTTAGTATTGATAATAAAAATGTAGCTAATTTAAGAAATATGCTTGGCTATACTGGTTTTTATAAAGGGGTTAGAGTAACTGTTATGGCCTCAGGAATGGGTATGCCTAGTATGGGAATTTATGCTTTTGAATTATTCCACTTTTTTGATGTTGAAAAAATAATTAGAATTGGTACTTGTGGGGTTGTGAAACCGACAATTAAAGTGCCAGAATTATTATTAGCAACTAGTGCTTATTCCGAATCTAATTTTGCTTATACTTTTGATGATTATAAAGGACATATTACTTATCCATCAAATACATTAAACGAAACCATTATCAAAACCTCTGAAGACTTAAATTATAAATTACACGTTGGTGATATTACAACAATGGATGTTTTTGGCCCATATATTGATTATGACCGGGTTTTAAATAGAATTCCTAAAGAATTAGATATTATTGGGGAAGAAATGGAAGCTTTTGCTTTATTTCACATTGCTAAACATTTTAATGCTGAAGCATCTTGTATTTTGACGGCGGTTGATTCTAAATATAGTGATGTCGTTTTAAGTGGGGAAGAAAGAGAACGCAGTTTAAATGATATGATAACTTTAGCATTAGAGTCTATTATTAAATAAATTATTATATTTAGATAGATCTATGATATAATACTTGCTAGGTGAAGTATCGAGGTAGTTATGATAAATGTAGTCGATTATTTAGAAAATAGTATTAATATTTATAAAAATAAAATTGCTGTTATTGAAGAAGATAAAAAAATTACTTATGAATCTTTAGGATATTTAAGTAAATGTGTCGGTAGTTACATTGCTAAAAATCATTTTAATGAGCCAATAATTGTTTTTATGGATAAAGGAATAGATACTTTAATTACTTTTTTAGGTACTGTTTATGCTGGGTGTTTTTATACCCTTATTAATCCTCTTTTACCAGAGGTAAGAATTAACCAAATAAAAGAGGTCATTAATTCAAAATTAGTTATTACTAATGAAGATTATTTTACCCTAGCTAGTAGTTATTTTAAAGATTGTGAAGTTAAATTAATTAGTGATTTAAAAGAGGCAAAGATAAATGAAGATGTCTTACTTAATGCTTATCAAAATCATCTTGATGTTGATCCTTTATATGTTAATTTTACCTCTGGTTCAACAGGGACACCTAAAGGAGTTGTAATATCCCATCGTTCCGTAATTGACTTTATCGATAATTTTACCAATATTTTTGCCTTTAAACAAAGTGATGTTATTGCCAATCAAGCACCCTTTGATTTTGATGTTTCGGTAAAAGATATTTATTCTTCCCTAAAGGTAGGAGCAACTTTAGTAATTGTGCCCAAAAAATATTTTTCCAGTCCGGCTTCTTTACTTGATTATTTATGTGATAATAAAGTAACTACTTTAACCTGGGCCGTTTCGGCACTATGTTTAATTACGACTTTTCACGGTCTTGATTATAAAGTACCTACGACCATTGAAAAGGTTTTGTTTAGTGGGGAAGTAATGCCAATTAAGCATTTAAAAATGTGGATGGAAAAATTACCTCAAACAACTTTTGTTAATTTGTATGGCCCAACTGAAATAACTTGTAATTGTCTTTATTATGTGATTGATCGAAATAAAGAGTATGATAGCATTCCTATTGGCCGTCCTTTTCCCAATGAGAGAGTTTTTTTGCTAAATGACAAGGGCAACATTATAAAAAGTAAAAGTACGATTGGCGAAGTTTGTGTAAGTGGAACTTGCGTTGGTCTTGGTTATTATAATAATGAAGAAGTAACTAAAAAGAATTTTGTTTTTAATAATAAAAATTATTTAGAACTTATTTATAAAACTGGTGATTTAGCTTATTTAGATGAAGATGATAATTATGTTTTTGTGGGAAGAAAAGATTTTCAAATTAAATATCAAGGCCACCGGATTGAATTAGAAGAAATCGATAAAGCAGTAATGAATATTGCGGGTGTTATTCGCTCTTGTACCATCTTTGATTCAGAAAAAGAAAGACTATATACTTTTTTTGTAGGAGATTTAGATAAAGATATAATTACTTCAAATTTAAGAAAAGTATTACCAACTTATATGATCCCTTCAAAAATAATTAAAGTAGATGTAATGCCTTTAACAAAAAATGGAAAAATAGACCGTTCAAAACTAAAAGAAGGGGTGAAGTAAAATGGATGTCAAAAAAATTATAAATACATATGGAACACCTAGCTTTATTTTTGATATAGATGCCTTAACTAAAAGAATTGCTTATTTAAAAAGTAAGTTATCATTTGATTTAGTTTATGCCGTTAAAGCCAATAGTTTTATTGTTAAAGACTTAAAAGATTTAGTTTTAAGATATGAAATTTGTTCACCTGGGGAATATGAGATATGTGAAAAACTAAGTATACCTGAGAGGATGATGGTTATCTCTGGTGTTTATAAAGAAGAAACAGTAATCGAAGAAATGATTAAGAATAAAGATATTTTAAAATATACAGTTGAATCAATGAATCAATTTATTCTTCTTGATAAGTTAGCTACTAAGTATCAGAAAAAAATTCATTTATTATTAAGATTAACTTCGAATAATCAATTTGGAATGACTAAAGAAGAAATTAAATATATTATAGAAAATCACAAAAGAGATTATTTAATAATTGATGGCCTAGAATATTTTTCCGGTACCCAAAAGCATAATCTTAATCTAATTAATAAAGAAATAGATAATATAAAGGAATTTATTTTAGATATTGAAAATAATTTACATTTTCCGATTAATGAATTAGAATATGGACCGGGAGCACCCGTTTATTATTTTCAAGATAATGAGTTTTTAGAAGATGAATTTCTAGATAATTTAAATAATAGTTTAAAAAAAATTAATAAAAAAGTCACTTTAGAAATTGGTCGTAGTATTGCTGCATCGTGTGGAACTTATTTAACTAAAGTAGTTGATTTAAAAACTAATAAAAGTGGTGATTTTGCTATATTAGATGGAGGTATTAATCATTTAGTTTATTATGGTCAGATGATGGCAATGAAAGTTCCTTATTTTGATTTAATAAGAGAAAAAGAAGAAAATGAAGATATTATCTATAATTTATGTGGATCTTTATGCACTATTAATGATATAATAGTTAAAAACTTAACATTAAAGAAGTTAAATATAGGTGATGTTTTTGCTTTTAAAAATGTGGGAGCATATTCCATCACGGAAGGTATTGCTTTATTCTTAAGTAGAGATTTACCGAAAGTTATATTATATAAAAATAATAAATGTTATTTAGTAAGAGATACATATAAAACAAGTAATTTAAATTTTCCAAATGTAGAGGAGTAGTGATTTATGGAAAAGTTAATAAATATTTTAGAAGATTTACATCCGGGAGTTGATTATAATAATTGTGATAATTTAGTTGATGCAAGAATTCTTGATTCTTTAACTATTTTATCTTTAATTAGTGAAATAGAAGATAATTTTGATGTTACCATTCCTACAGTCGAAATAATTCCCGCTAATTTTAATTCAGCTCAAAAAATATATGAATTAATTGTGAGGTTACAAGAGGAAGAATAATGTCTTATTTTAGTGTTATCTATTTTTTAGTATTTTTACCTATTGTTATTGTTATCTATAATATATTACCTAAAAAAATAAGACCGATTATTCTTCTTATAGCTAGTGTATTTTTCTTCTTTACTTATAGTAAATGGTTAATAATCTTTTTACTTTTATCAAGTATATCTATTTATTTAGCTGGTTATTTTTTAAATAAATTAAATGTTGAAAAAAATAATATAAGTAAAGATTTATTAATAGAAGAAAAAAAGTTACTTAAAGAAAAATATAAAAGAAAGAAAAAGATTGTTTTAATAATAACTATTTTATTTAATACAGCCTTTTTATTTTATTTTAAATATTTAGGTTTCTTTAAAAATGTCTTAAATAATCTTCTTAGTTTATTTAAAATAAAGGGTAGTTTAAAAATAGTTAAACATTTAGCCCCGATTGGGATATCTTTTTATACTTTATCGGCAATATCATATATAGTAGATGTCTATAATGAAAAGTATGAATATGAAAGTAACCCTTTAAAATTAATATTATATTTATTATTTTTTCCAACTTTAGTTGAAGGACCAATTACAAAATATAATGATGTTAAAGATGATTTATTTAAAGGAAGTAAAGTAACTTATCAAAGTTTTTGTTTTGGTTATCAAAGAATATTATTTGGCTTATTTAAAAAAATGGTTATTGCTGATCGTTTAAATATTTTTGTTAAAATGGTTTTTAACTATTATGCTAGTTTTCCAGGACCAATAGTTTTTCTAGGAGCTATTTTCTATACTATATTACTTTATATGGAATTTTCCGGAACAATGGATATTGTTATTGGTAGTGCCCAAATATTTGATATTAAGATTAAAGAAAACTTTCGCGAGCCTTTTTTCTCTAAAAATATTTCCGAGTTTTGGAGTAGATGGCATATTTCTTTAGGTAATTTTTTTAAAGATTATATTTTTTATCCTGTATCATTATCTAAGGGGGTTAAAAAAATTACTAGTAAGATTAAAACGCACTTAGGAATAAAAGTATCATCTTTGGTAATGGGGGCAATTTCTTTATTTGCGGTTTGGTCTTTAAATGGTTTATGGCACGGTGCGGGGTATCAATACTTATTCTTTGGTTATTATCATTTTACTTTAATTCTTCTTGGTAATATCTTTGAACCCTTAATAGTTAAATTATATAATAAATTAAAAATTAATAGAGATAGTAAAATTATAGTGTTTTTCCGGATTATTAAAACTTGTATCTTAATCTTTATTGGCGAAATGTTCTTTAGAGCTAATAGCCTTAAAAGTGGATTACTTATGATGAAGGTAATTATTACTAATTTTACTTTTAAGGGATTTAAACATTTGGTATTAACGCTTGGTCTAGATATCAAAGATTATATTATTATTGGTCTTTCTTTAATCTTTATTTTAATTATAAGTATTTTAAAAGAAAAAAATATTGAAGTAAGAGAAAGTTTAAGTAAGAAAAATATTGTTTTAAGATGGTTATGCTACTATGCTTTAATTATAAGTATTATTGTTTTTGGAGCCTATGGAGAAGGGTATGCTCCAGTCGAACCAATCTATGCAGATTTTTAGGGTGATAGAATGAAGAATGTGTTAAAAAGTATTTTATTTATAGTTATATTATTTATTCTTATCTCAGGTATAACTTATTTATTATTACCAAAAGAAAACTTAAAGAAATATGGTTTAATTAAAACTTCTACTTATGAAATATTAGGTGAAAAAGAAAATTCAATTGATGCCATTATAATTGGTGATAGTTTAATTTATTCTGGAGTGTCTCCAATGGAGATATGGCATAATTTTGGTTATACAGTTTTTGATATGGCTAAAAGTGCTCAGTTAATCAATGATTCTTATAAATATTTTGAAGTAGCTATTAAAAGTCAAAAACCTAAAATAATATTTTTTGAAAGTAATGTATTATATCGTGAGGCTAAAAATAAACCTTGGTTTTATGTTTGGCAAGAATTATATAAAACTTATTTTCCTATAATTAATTATCATAATAATTGGAAGAAATATTTATTTACTAATCTAAATGATTCAGTATATTATAGTAAATTAAATGCTTATAAAGGATTTAAATATATTAATAAAACCAAACCAGGGAAAAAATTAGATTATATGAAAGAAAGAGAAGAAATAAAAGTGCCTTTAGAAAACTTAAAATATTTTGATAAAATAGTTAAGTTATGTAATAGTAATGATGTTAAGTTAATTTTAATTAGTACTCCCAATATGAAAAGTTGGAATTATGGTAAATATTTGGGAACTAAAGAATTAGCTCATAATTATCAGTTAGAATATATTGATTTAAATATTAATAATCCTTTAAATATAGATTGGCAAACAGAATCAAGAGATGCTGGGAGTCATCTAAATTATAAGGGAGCATTAAAATTATCTAATTATTTAGGTGAATATTTAAAGAAAACTAATTTATTTGTTGATAAAAGAAATGATGATGATTATAATTCTTGGAATGAAGCATATGATTTATATATTGAATTATTAAAATAAAAAAGTATTGGGATTTTTTCCTAATACTTTTATTTATTATAAGCTTTAATTAAAGTATCAAATAATTTTACTAAGTTATCTAAATCTTTTTGATTTTTAGCTTCACACCTAAGGGTAATGTTAGGACCTGTATTACTTGCTCTAACATAAGCCCACCCATTATTAAATATAACTTTTAAACCATCGATTTCCATATATTTAAAATCTTTTTCATCACAATATTTTTTAATATTATTAATAACCGTAAACTTTAATTTATCAGTTGATTTATATTTAGTTTCGGGAATATTACAATATTTAGGAACGCTAGCTATTAAAGCACTTAGTGATTGTTTAGTTTTACTTAATATTTCTATTAATCTTAATGCTGCATACATTGCACTTTCCGTACTATATAAGCGATCATTTATAGAAATATGTCCAACACATTGAATACCAAAAGGAATATTTTCTCTTATTACTTTTTCTTGGGTATAACTTGAACCAGTCCTTGATATAACTGGTATACCTCCTAAACGAATAACTTCATCTTTAAAGTTATCAGAACATTTAGCATCATATAAGAATTTTTTATTTTTAACTTTATCAATAATATTTCTAACTATGATAACGCCATAATCTTCAATAGCAACCATTTGACCTTTTTCATCAACAATGCCAATTCTATCACCATCTCCATCAAAAGAAATACCTAAGTCAGCTTTAACTTCTAAAACTTTTTCTTTTAACATTTGTAAGTTATCTATAATTGAAGGATCGGGATGATGATTAGGAAAATGACCATCAGAAATATCATTTATATAAGTAGTATCAATATTTAATTTGGAAAAAATATCTTTAACTACACAAGTAGTAGTACCATTGGCAGGATCTAGAACAACTTTTATTTTTCTTTTCCCTAATTTTATATTATTAATAACATAATTTATATAATCTTCTTTGATGTCTTTTTTTATAACTTTACCTTTGCCTTTTAAGAAAATGCTATTTTCAATATAAGTTTTTAAATCTTTAACCATTATCCCACGGGCATTAGCATATTCATCAAAAGAAAATTTAAAACCATTTTCATCGCTTGGGTTATGACTTGCTGTTATCATTATGCCAAATAATTTATTTACATATCGAGCATAATAATGCATTGGGGTAGTAGTAAGTCCGTAATCATAGACATTAATCCCGGTTTCTAATAGTCCTTTTAATAAACTATCGTGTAACTTTTCACTTGATAAGCGATTATCATAAGAAATAACACAACTCTTTTGATTTAAAAATTCTTGTAAGTATGATCCATACCCTAAACCAATTTTATATGCTACATCTTCATTAATCTCACTTGGTACTTTGCCTCTTATATCATATTCTCTAAAAATATTGTCTTTCACTTTTATCCCTTCTTTATTCTAGATTAATTTTATCATAACTATCTAAAAAATGATAGATAATATTTTATTTAACATATAGTATAGTGGAGGAATTTATGAAATATGATTATGAATTTGGTAATAATTTTTATAATTATTACGATAATTTAGGGGTGGAAGGCACTAAATACAATATACTGGCTCCTGAACAAGAACAAGATAGACAGCCAGGATTTGAATATTTAATGGATCCTTTACCAATATTTGATAATAAGGAATATAAGGGTAGTGGTAAATTAAAAGATAAAGTTGCTATTATTACGGGTGGTGATAGTGGGCTAGGTAGAGCCTGTGCAGTTGCTTTTGTTAAAGAAGGAGCTAAAGTTGTTATTCCTTATTATGATGAACATATTGACGCTAATTACACCAAAGAATATTTAGAATCTTTAGGTGGTGAATGTCTATTATTATCAGGTGACATCACTGATAAAAAGTTTTGCCAAAGAATAGTGGAGGCCACTTTAGAAAAATTCGGTAAAATTAATATATTAGTTAATAATGCTGGTGTTCAATATCAAGCCGATTCTCTTGATTTAATAACTGATGAACAATTTGATTATACAATGAAAGTTAATGTTTATGGGATGTTTTATTTAACTAAAGCAGTATTACCTCATCTTCATAGTGGAGATTCTATTATTAATTTATCTTCTATAACTACATTTTATGGTGACCCCCAATTAATAGATTATGTTACGACAAAAGGAGCAATTGTGGGATTTACTAGAGCTTTAGCGAGGAATTTAGCTCTTAAAAATATTAGAGTAAACGCTATAGCTCCTGGATTTTTCTGGACCCCTTTGCAACCAGCTTGTTGGGTAAAAGAGAAAATTCCTTCTTTGGGGTGTAATTCCGCAATGGCAAGAGGAGCAAACCCTTATGAACTCGCTCCCACTTTTGTTTTTTTAGCTAGTTCTGATTCATCTTATGTTACAGGTCAAGTAATTCATAATAATGGTGGAGAAATAATGGGGTAATTTTCACTAACATAAAAATCCTAAAGTTCTTATTCTTTAGAATCTTCCTTTAAAATAGCTTCAATTTCGTGATAACCTAAATGAGTTGTTATCTCAACAAATGAATGATAACTAATACCTGGATGTTTAGCAATTAATTCTCTTATTAATTTATGAAGAGTCTCAGTATCTTTTTCCATTGCTTCTTCAAGTAAATGTCTTTCCCATACTTTTTCTATTTCTTTTTCTGTATAGCCAATTATTTTTTCTACTTCTTGAATACTATAATTATTTTCTAACATTTTAATAATAATTCTTTCATTATTGTTCATAATAGCAATCTTATCTTCTAATTCTTCTTTATTATAATATAGTAAATTATCGAATGCTTCATCGAAATCAACTAATTCTTTTTTATTTTCTTCCAATATTCTATCATCCTTTTTTATTTATATTTTTAATATAATATTTTATAATATGAAAACTCTAAAGATATTACTCTTTAGAATCTTCATTTAAAATTGCTTCAATTTCGTGATAACCTAAATGAGTTGTTATTTCAACAAATGAATGATAACTAATACCTGGATGTTTAGTAATTAATTCTCTTATTAATTTATGAAGAGTTTCAGTATCTTTCTCCATTGCTTCTTCAAGTAGGTGTCTTTCCCATACTTTTTCTATTTCTTTTTCTTTATAGTCCATCACATTCATAACAAATTGCATACTAGCACCTTGTTCTAACATTTTAATAATAATTCTTTCATTATTGTTCATAATGGCAATCTTATCTTCTAGTTCTTCTTTATTATAATATAATAAATTATCAAATGCTTCATCGAAGGAGTTAATTTCATTTTTTATCTCTTTCATTATCTCATCATCCTCGTATAATTCATTTAATTTGTCTTCGTCATTACATACAAAGATATATAATGACTTTTCTAATATATCTCTTTTGTTTATATTAGTATAACTTAATTTATTTAAATAATCTAGATTAATATCAATTATTCTTAGATCATTTCCTCTTGGCATATTATAATTAATTTCTCTTATTTCACTAGTATAAATAAATTTACCTTTGCCAAAATAATCAAAATCATCTAATTGGATTTGCCATATTCTTTTTATTTTTTCATAATCTTTCTTATGCTTTATATTACGTAAATATAATTGGCAAAGGTAAGAAAAATTCTTTTTATCACGTAATATATTATTCTTATCACCTTTATTTTGATAATTAAATTCAATATTAATAAAATCTTCACTAGTTTCACCAACTAAATCAAGTTCACTATTAATAATATTATTATTAACACTTGGTTCTGTATGAATTAATTCAAAATCATTTTCTAAATCTTTTATTTTAATATCTGTTACAGCACTAATTATTCTAAATAAGAATTCTTTAGAGGCCTCAGTGCCACTTGTAAATAGTTTCTTTACTACTACATCTTTTAACAATTTTGTCATTAACCAAAACTCCTTCCTTTTCTGTTAAATTTATAATGACTTTAATTAAAAACTAATAATTATTTTTTAAGGCATAAAATTTCTCCTTTCACTATATATATTAGTTTTTTTTCTTTGATTTCCTTTTTTTTTATGAAAAATTATTTAAAAAATTCTAAATAATTGTGCAAAGCGTTAACAATTAATTCTTCTTTTTTTTATTTTTCTATTATATAATTATTTTGAAGGATTAGTGATATTTATGGATGTTTTTGTTCCTGATATATATGCGCAAAGTATTTATACAATCGATTATAAAAAATTAAAAAAAAGGGGGATAAAATGTTTACTCTTTGATTTAAACAATACTTTAGCCAGTTATGAAGTAGAATATCCTGATGATAAATTAAGGGAAAAGATGTTTGAACTTGAAAAAGATTTTCGCGTCGTTATTGTATCTAATAGTAATAAAAATCGTTTGCGTCCTTTTAAAGAAAAATTAAATTTAGATACATCTTTTTCTTCAAAAAAGCCCTCAACTAAAAAATTAAAAAAAATAATTAATCTATTTAATTTAAAAGATACAGAAGTTGCCTTTATTGGGGACTCTCTTTTAACTGATATTTGGGGTGGTAATAAAATGAATTTTACAACCATTTTAGTTAATCCCATTAGTGAAGATGAACCTTTTTTAGTTAGAATATCTAGAAGTTTTGAAAAAAAGATTATTAAAAAGTTAAATAAAAAAGGCATTCTTTTTAAAGGTGAATATTATGAGTAAATGTCTTGGGTGTGGAATTACTTTACAAGATACTGATAAAGATAGCCTTGGTTATACACCAAAACTTAGTAATACTTATTGTGAAAGATGTTTTAAAACTATTCATTATAATAAAGAAATAAAAGTAGATAATATTGATAATGATAAAATAATTAAAAAGATTAATAAATTAAATTTATTTACCTTTTATTTAACCGATTTTTTAAGTTTAAATAATAATGTTATAAATAATTTTAAACAAATAACTAATCCTAAAATTTTAGTTATTAATAAATGTGATATTATTCCCATTAATTTAAAATTAGAACATTTAGAAGAAAATATTAAAAAGATCTATAATATTTCTGATGAAGTAATATTTATTAGTGCTAAAAATAATCTTTATTTAAATTATCTTAAAAATTTAATTAATTATTATAAAGAAGTTATTTTTTGTGGGGAAACATCTTCTGGTAAAAGTACGCTTATCAATAATTTAATAGGAACTAATTTAACAACAAGTAAATATCAAAATACCACGCTTGATTTTATTAAAATAAAAAGAGATGACTATGTAATTTATGATACTCCTGGGCTTAATATTTTAAATAGAGATAATTATGATAAGATAAAAGTTATTACTAAAAGTTTAAGTAATGATTATGTTTTAGAAGTAGATGATCTTAAAATAAAGGGTACGGGTAATATTACTTTATTTATAAGTGATAAGAGTGTAATTAAAAGTAAAAAAGAAGATTTAAAATTAGATTATGTTATTAAAATAGATAAACCAACTGATATATTATTTAAAAATGGTTTTATCTTTTTAAAAAATAATAGTATTAAAATAAATAAAGATTTAGAAAGACGTAATTCAATAATCAAATAAAGGAAGTAGTAGTATGAGTGTTATAAAAGTAATGAGTGAAAATTTAGCTAATAAAATAGCAGCGGGGGAAGTTGTTGAAAAGTGTGCTTCTGTTGTCAAGGAATTAGTGGAAAATGCTATTGATGCTAAAGCTAGTAATATAAAAGTTATTTTAGAAAATGGCGGATTATCTTTAATAAGTGTTATTGATGATGGCGTAGGGATGGATAGTGCTGATGCTAAAATGGCTTTTCAAAGACACGCTACGAGTAAAATTTATAAAGATGATGATTTATTTTTTATTGATACTTTAGGGTTTAGAGGAGAAGCTCTTCCTTCCATTGCTTCTGTTTCGGATGTCATTTTAGAAACTTGTGAAAAAGATGTTGGGACTCTTATCCATATTAAAGGTGGAACTATTTTAGAGGAAAGTAATTCCAAAGGAAGAGTAGGTACTAAAATTACCGTTACTAATTTATTTTATAATACGCCAGCTAGACTTAAATATTTAAAAAGTGAAGGAACGGAGTTAGCTAATACTACATCTTTTTTAGAACATATTGCTCTTGCTAGACCAGAGATATCTTTTTCTTTAACTAATAATGGAAATAGTATTTTTAAAACTAGTGGAAGTGGTAATTTACTTAAAAGTATTCACGAAATATATGGACTTAATACTTCAAGTAAAATGCTTCCTATAAAAGCTTTATCAGATGATTTTGAAATAAATGGATATATTTCTAAACCAGAAATATTAAAATCATCTAAAAATCATTTAATTACTTTTATTAATGGAAGAGTAGTTAGAAATTATGATATTAACAGGGCGATTAATGATGCTTATTATACTTATAAACCTGATGGTAAGTATCCAGTCGTAGTTATAAATATTGATACCGATCCAACTTTAGTAGATGTTAATATTCATCCAACTAAACAAGATGTTAAAATTAGTAAAATAAATGATTTATATAATTTACTTTATAATACTATTAAAGATACTTTATATAATAGTTTACTTATCCCTGATGCTATATCTAAAGAAGATGCTGATAAAATAAAAAATAGTTTTGTTCCTATTCAAGATTTTCAAGATTTAGATGGTAAACAAACTACTTTTGATTTTGCTGATGTAAAAGAACCAGTTAAAAATGAAGAATTTAAAAGTTTAGTTCTTCATCCTGTTGGTCTTTGTCTTGGCACATATATTGTTTGTGATAATGAAGATGGTATTTATTTACTTGATCAACACGCTGCCCAAGAGAGAGTAAATTATGAAAATTATTTAGATAATTTAAAAAAAGAAGATATTAATATTACTGATTTATTAATACCTATTAATATTGAACTTTCCCAAAGTGATTATCTAAAGTTTAAAATGTATAGTGAAGTATTTGCGAAAATGGGTTTTGTTTGGGAAGATTTTGGTATAAATACCATTATTATTAAAAGTCATCCTTTATGGTTAAAAGTAGGGTATGAAGAAGAAAGTATTAGAAAGATAATTGATTTAATTATTAATTTAAATGGGGAATTTGACCCAATAAAATTTAGAGAAAGTGTGGCAATAACTTTAGCTTGTAAGATGGCTATTAAAGCTAATGAACATATTTCCTTAATGGAAATTGAAGGATTACTTAAAAATTTAATGACTTGTGATAACCCTTATAATTGTCCACACGGTAGACCCACTATTATTAAATTTAGTATATATGATTTAGAAAAGATGTTTAAAAGAGCAATGAATTAGTTGCTCTTTAATTTTTATCCATAATAGATTTAGGATATGGTTTTCTTTCATCAGTTCTATATAATAAATAATCCATACTTGTATCATAAAAATTAGCTAATTGTTCTAATTTTTCTAAGGGAATAATATTAACACCAAGTTCATATCTACTATATTGAGGTTGAGTTATTTTAAGTAATTTGGCTAAATCAGCTTGGGATAAATCTTTATCTTCTCTTATTTCTTTTAATCTACTTATATTCAAATTAATCACCTAAATATATTTTATTTTATACGAAAAACGCATATTGACTTTTATGCACTTTACGCATATAATTTATTTATGATATACGTAATACGCATAAAGGAGATAAGAATATGAAAAAGAAAAATTTAATGATTATAACAATAGTAATACTTACAATGTTAAGTATAATAACAGTATTTAAAAAAGATACTAGTGAAGTAGAGAAGAATAAAGTAAGTAAAATAGAAAGAAAAGAATTTAGTATTTATTTACAAAAAACAGCTGGAAGTGAAACATATGA
>CANQKO010000008.1 GCA_947624505.1 uncultured Bacilli bacterium
TAAAAAACTCTCAATTCAGCATAAACACTGGGTTTGAGAGTTCATTACTTCTTACAACTGTCAAATGTAAGATTATACTAAAAAAAACTATTGTAGTCAATTATCTTGTATGTTATCTTGTATGTTTTCTTGTATGTTATCTTGTATTATATAGAGTTATTTTTAAAAACATTTAATAAAAAATTTTTCCAGTCTAACCAAAAAAATGCAAAAAAATAAAGTTTTTCCAATTAAACAAAAAAATTTATTTTTTGAAATTTTGTTATACAATATTAAAGAGAGGTGAAATAATATGTTAAAAAGAGAACATTATCTAAGTAAAATTAGAGATTTTTATTATGTAAATTCTTTAATTAAGGTTTTATATGGTTTAAGAAGAAGTGGAAAATCTGTAATCTTAATGCAAATAATTGACGAAATTAAAGAAAGTGGCATAGATGATGATCATATTATTTATATTAACTTTGAATCACTGGATTATGTTAATATAACAAATGCTATAGAACTTAATAACTATATTAAAAGTTTAGTAAAAGATAAAAAAACTTATTATATATTTTTAGATGAAGTTCAAAAAGTTCAAGATTTTGAAAAAGCAATTAATTCTTTAAGAGTAACTAATCAATTTAGTATCTTCATCACTGGTTCAAATAGTAAAATGACCTTTTTAGAATTATCTACAGATTTATCTGGAAGATATGTTAGCTTTAGAATTAACCCTTTATCTTTTAAAGAAGTTGTAGAATTAACTAATACCCAAAAAGAAGATTATTTTAATTTATTATTAGATATTTTTGAATGGGGATCTTTACCACAAAGATTTATTTTCCAAAATAATGATTCAAAAGAAAATTATATTAGAGATGTTTATGACTCAATCCTTCTTAAAGATGTTGTGGATAGACTTGGAATAACAGATATAACATCCTTTAATAAAATTTTACAATATATTTTAGAAACTGAAACAAGAAAATTTTCTACTACTAATGTATTAAATTACTTGCAAAATAACGATAGTAAAGTAGCAACTGATACTCTTTATAAGTATTTAGAAGCTCTTTGTTCAACTTTTATCATTAATAGAGTATATAGATATGATTTAAAAGGTAAAGCAGTTCTAAAATCTTTAAATAAATTTTATGCTACAGATTTAGGAGTAAAAAAAATTAAGACTAATAACAAAGAAATTAACTATTCCCAAGCTTTTGAAAATATTATTTATAATGAATTAATAAAAAAGGGATATACTGTATATATAGGAAAAACGAAAGATGGAGAAATAGACTTTATAGCATCTAAAGATAGAAATATTAAATATATTCAAGCTTGTTATGACTTATCAAATGAAGAAACAAGAACGAGAGAATTTAATGCTTTTGATACTATTACGGATAATTTTCCCAAATATGTCATTTCAATAAATAAAGAAGATTATTCTCAAAATGGCATTAAACATATTAACATTTTTGACTTTTTAATGAATGATGATTTTTAATTTTTTCTTTTGCTAATTTTGTCGTAATTTGTCGAATTATAAGAAGTTTTGACAACGTTTGTCGAAAGCCTTGTAAAAATTTTAAAATAAGTATATTATCTTCACTTGAAAGCGGGTTTTGATTGATTGAATTAATAAAAAAATTTAAATGTTAAAAAAACTTATACCCCTAATTTATATATCCAAATATCTTACTAACTAATCTACTCATTGTTCAATCACAAAACTGGCTTTCAAAATTTATTTAATTATGGTAGAATAATGCACGGGTGGTTAATTATGCATTTACCAGATTTAGACATAGCAAGAAAAAGAGAGAAAAGAGAAAACAAATATATTGAATTAAAAGAGGATTATTCAAAAATCTTCAAAGGGAAAAAATATTTTTTAAGAACTTATGGTTGTCAAATGAATACGCACGATAGTGAGGCCATTAGAAGTTATCTAGAAACTTTAGGTTTTACTAAAACCGAAAATTTAGAAGAAGCTAATTTGGTTGTTTTAAATACTTGTGCCATTAGGGAAAATGCAAAAGATAAAGTCATTGGTTTTTTAGGAAAATGTCATTATTTAAAGAAGAATAATCCAGATTTTAAAATTGCTTTAACTGGATGCTTATGTGAACAACCAGATGTAATTGAGGAAATAAGAAACAAACATAAATATATTGATATAATTATTGGTACTCATAATTTATATGATTTACCGAAACTATTATTAGAAAATTCGAAAAAGCAAGAGATAGAAGTGTATTCTGAATCAGATGAAATAATTGAGGGAATGCATTATGAAAGAGATTCTAAAATTACGGCTTGGGTTAATATTATGTATGGTTGTGATAAGTTCTGTACTTATTGTATTGTTCCTTATACAAGAGGAAGAGAAAGAAGTAGAAAATTAGATAGTATTATAGAAGAAGTTACTGATTTAAAAAATAAAGGTTATAAAGAAGTTACTCTTTTAGGTCAAAATGTTAATGCTTATGGCCAAGACATCGGGGAAAATTTTGCTCACCTTTTAGAAGAAGTAGCTAAAACAGGAATAGAGAGAGTTCGTTTTGTTACCAGCCATCCTTGGAATTTTACTGATGCAATGCTTGATGTGATAAGTAAATATGAAAATATAATGCCTTATATTCATTTGCCTATTCAATCTGGAAGTAATAATATTTTAAAAAGAATGAATAGAAGATATACTAGAGAAGAGTATTATGACTTATATACTAAAATGAAAGAGAAAATCCCTAATGTTTCGATTACCACTGATATTATAGTCGGGTTTCCTTATGAGAGTGAAGAAGATTTTTTAGATACTTTAGAAATGGTCAAAAAATGTGCTTTTGATGGCGCTTATACATTTATTTACTCTAAAAGAGAAGGAACGCCAGCAGCGTTAATGAAAGATGATACCCCTCAAAGTGTTAAAGAAGAAAGATTACAAAGATTAAATGAACTTGTTAATTATTATTCTAATTTAAGTAATCAAAAATTATTAAATAAAGTAGTTCCTGTTTTAATATTAGGAGATTCGGAAAAAGATAGCAATAAAGTTTATGGCTATACTGATACAATGAAATTAGTTAATGTAGATGGCCCTAAAGATATTATTGGTGAAATAGTAAATGTTAAAATAACAGAAGCTAAAAGCTTTAGCTTAGATGGAACATATGTTGATGAAAAAGTTCACAGTTAAGCACTTTGACACAATTTGACAATAGGTTACAGTTTGCTATGAAACGTATAATATAGTATAATATTATTACTTGGAGAGTGAAGATATTGAATAAAATAAAAAAAATATGGAATGAAAATAAAGTTTTATTTTTCTTAGGAATAATTCTTATAATTTGTTTAATAGTTATTGGGGTTATTGCCCTTAAGTCTTTTTATTCTTCTTGTGATGATGCTTACTGCAATAGAAAAGTAGCTGATTTAAGAAGTGAATTACCTAAACAAATAGAAGACAAATTAAAAGAAAATGAGAATATCGTTAAAACATCAGTTTTAGTTAAAAATGCCATTATTTATGTCAGTGCTACTTTTACAAGTGATGTTAAAATGGATAGTGCCAAAAAAGCAATGGATGAAATAATACCATTATTTAATGAAGATGAGTTGTTAATTTATGATTTAGATTTAACTATTAAAACGGAAAATTTTAATAGTGATACTAAAGAAGGTTTTATCATAAAGGGAGCTAGAAATACTAATGGTGATGGTAAGATAGTTTGGAGTAATTATAATATAGATTCCAAAGAGGATAGTGAATAAAAATGAAAAAGAAAAAAATTTATATAACAATAATATTTATTGTTATATTACTAGTTATTGGTGGTTTATTTATTTACCGCGTTGTTAGTGATCAAAATAAATTAACTAGTGAAGAAAGAACTTGGATTAATGAAAATATAAATAATGTCCAAAATGTTTATTTGGTTAAAGATGAAAATATTTTTAGTAAAGATGGTACAGGGGTTTTTAATACTTTTTTACAAGATTTTACTAATGAATATAAAATTAATATTAATCCCATTAATTTTGAAGGAGAAATTAATAATAATACCATTAAATTTAATTATACGAAGAGTTTAAATGATAATGAAGATGTTTTTTATAAAGATCATTATGTATTAGTAAGTAAAAAATTTGAATTTATTAATAGTAATGACGATCTTAATAATAAAATTATTGGTATTTTAAATAGTGATATAGATTATGTAAAAGGTTATTTAAAAGATGTTAATATTAATTATAATGGTTATGATGATGTTACGGAATTATTTAAATCATTAGATAATAATATTAATTATATATTAATTCCGCGAATGAAATATATTGATCAAATATTAGCAAGTAATTTAGAAATAGTATATCATTTTAGTGATATAAATGTTTATTATACTTATACTGATAATAATAGTGTATTTGGTAATATTTTACGTAAATATTATCATAAATGGCAAGATAATCTTAATGAAATAATTAAAAAAGAAGAGTTTAAAATATTTACTAATTCTTTAAAGATAAGTGATCCAGATATTGATAAATTACTCAGTGTTGATTATCGTTATGGTTTTACCAATAATTCACCATATGAAGTTATTATGAGTGGTAATTATGGGGGAATTGTGGCTACTTATTTACAAGAATTTAGTACATTTTCTGGGGTATATTTTGACATAACAAAATATAACAATAAAGATAAATTAATAAATGCCATTAATAATGATAAAATTGATTTATATTTTAATTTTGATAATAGTATAACATCCAACTATCAAGAAACGAGTACAGGAATAACTAGTAGTTTATCTATTATTACCAATAAAAAAAATAATAAAGTCTTTAATTCTATCTATAGTCTGCAAGGAGAAGAAGTATATGTTTTAAAAGATAGCAATTTAATGAAATATTTAAGTGATATTGGTAATATCGAAATTCATACTTATGAGAATAATAAAGAATTATTTAAACTTAATAAAGATGATAAAATAATTGTAATGGATACATATATTTTTAATTATTATAAAAATAGTAAATTAAATAATTATATTAGTAAATTTAATACTTTAATTGATAATAATTATAAATTTAAAATTAATAGTAAATATGATGTATTAAATACCTTGTTAAGTAAGTATATTAGTTATTTAGATCCATCCGTAATGATTATAGATGGTATTAATAATCATAATGAAACAGTGACAAGTGGAAGTATCTTAAATACAATTGCTAAATACTTTATTTTAACGATTATTGGTATTTTTGTTATCGGTTTTATAGTTTATAAAAGAAGTAAGAAAATAAGAATTGCAAGACGTCTTAAAAAAGATGAAAAGATTCGCTTTATTGATGAACTTACTTTACTAAAAAATAGAGCTTATTTAAGTGATTTTATGAAAACTTGGAGTAATAATAATATTTATCCACAAGGAATTATTGTTGTTGATTTAAATCATTTACAAGAAATAAATGATAAATATGGGGTTAGTGAAGGTGATAAGCAAATCCAAAGTGCTGCGAATGCCTTAATTAAAACACAACTAGATAATAGTGAACTTATTCGTAGTGATGGTAATGAATTTGTAATTTATACTATTGGTTATAATCAAAAACAAATAATTAATTATATTCATAAGTTAAATAAAGAACTTAAGAAATTACCTTATGATTATGGAGCAGAATTTGGTTTTAGTCTTATTTTAAATAATTTAAAGACGATTGAAGATGCTTTAACTGAGGCAATTGAAGATATGAAGAGTAAAAAGATAAATGATAATAAAGAGGAGAAGTTTGAGTGAGAAAAAGATTAAATAATGCTAAGTTAACAGTTAAAGACTTTTTTAAAAATATTATTAAGGTTTTAAGAAGACCAGATATGGTTATTCTTCCTGGTAATCTTTCTTTTTTCTTTGTTTTAGCTATTATTCCTTCTTTATCTTTAATAAGTTATGGAGCATCCATTTTAAATTTATCGGTTGATTATTTATATAATTTTATTGCTAATTCTTTTTCAGCCGAAATAGCTAATCTAATCTTAGGAGTAAATCTTAGTTATGAAGCAGGAATACACTTCTTTATTACCGTTATAGTTGGGTTTTATATTGCCTCAAATGGGGCTGATTCCATTATTACAACGAGTAATGCTATTTATGGAATAGAAAATAAATCTTGGCTTAAAAGAAGAATAAAAGCCTTAGGTATGTCTTTATTAATTGTTATATTATTTATCTTTATGTTAATTGTTCCGGTCTTTGGTAATACGATTATTTCTTTAATTGAAGAAGTTAATTTAAATAGTGGGGTATCAAGGCAAATAATTGCGATTTTTAACTTACTTGAAGGACCAATTACTTGGTTAATTATCTTTGTTATTATTAAGGTAATTTATAAGATCGCCCCCGATAAAAAACCAAAGGGAAGAGTTATTAATTATGGGGCTTTATTTACAACCGTTGGGTTTATTGTGGGTACCAAAGTATTTTCTTTATATGTTAACAATTATGCTAATTATAGTCATTTATATGGTGGCCTTGCAAGTATTGTGGTCTTAATGATCTGGATTTATTATCTATCTTATATTTTTGTGGTAGGAATGTCTTTAAATAGTCAAAAAGATGATGAAAAATTGTTAAAAAATGGAACTATAAAATAAACTATAATGCTTAAAATACTAATATGTACACAAGTATTACTTAGTACATATTAGTATTTTTGATATCAATCTAGTATTTTTTACTAACGATATTGAAAAGTAATACTTAAAAGAGTTTGTAATGTTCATTATTTTACAAATTCTTTTTTTATATTTACAAAAACTAGTGAAATATCTTAATATTTTTGCTATACTTATGGTGTTAGAAAGTGTGAAGATATGAAAAAGATAAATGTTTTTTTAGTTTACTTTGTTAGTTTAATTTTTATGGAGTTTTTATTTAAATTTTTAACTATTGAACATATTTTTAGATTAAGTAATATTAATTTAATTTTGTTTTTAATTCCTTTTAGTTTATTATTAAGTATGCTTACTAATATAACTAAAAATCCCAAAACAAATCGGGTTATTTTCATTGTTATTTTAAGCATTTTAAGTGTTTGGTTTAGTGCCCAATATGTTGTTAAGAGTTATTTTGGTTGTTATATTTCCTTAGGGGCTTTTGGAGTTGCTGATCAAGTGGTGGAATTTGCCAGTAAAGGGATTATTGAAACTTTAAGAAGACTTCCAGGAATTATTTGTTTATTTATTCCCTTTATTTTAACAATGATTTTTCATAAATATATTAATTTTCATAAATTTAGATGGCAAAAGAATTTAGTTATTTTCGGTATTATTGTGATAACTTATATAATATATCTACTGTCTTTAAATATTGGTAAAAATAATAGTTATTCACCATATATATTATATAATGAAATAAATGATGTTAATTTAAATATGGAAAATTTTGGAATTGTTAATTCTTTCTTTATTGATATTAAAAGAACTATCTTTGGTTTTGAAGATAAAATAAATAATGATGTTGATAATATTTTAAGTGGGGATAAAGATGATGATACTCCAAAAGAATATGGCTATAATATCTTAGATATTGATTTTAATAGTTTAATTGCTAGTGAAAGCAATAAGACTATTAAAGAAATGCACGAGTATTTTAAAAATGATCCTGGTACTAAACAAAATGAATATACCGGAATGTTTAAAGATAAAAATTTAATCTTATTTATGGCAGAATCCTTTAATGAAGTGGCGGTATCACCTGAGCTTACGCCAACATTATATAAGCTTGCTAATTCCGGATTTGTTTTTGAAGAATTTTATACCCCAACGATATTTAGTACTATTGGGGGAGAATTTCAAGAACTTACTGGTCTTTATGCTGAAAGTTTAGGTGTATTATCGGAATTTAGAAAGGGTAAGACAACATTCCCTCAAGGTATTGCTACTAAATTTAAAAATGAAGGATATAATACTTATGCTTATCATAATAATTCTTATACTTTCCAAGATCGTAATTTGTATTTACCTAGTTTAGGTTTTGATAATTTTAAAGCTTGTCGTAATGGCCTTGAAAAAGTTATTAATTGTAATATTTGGCCAAGAAGTGATGTTGAGTTAATTGATGCCACTGTTGATGAATATGTTAATAATGATAAATTTATGGTGTTCTATGCTACGAACTCTGGACACTCATCATATGATAATTTTAATTCTAATCAAATGGCTAAAAAACATCAAGATGAGTATTTAGCTTTTAATCTTCCTTATTCTAATAGAATTGCTACTTATTTAGCAGCGCAAATGGAACTAGATAGAGCGCTAGAGTCTTTAATTGAAAAGTTAGATGCCGCAGGTAAGTTAGAAGATACCGTTATTGCTTTAGTTGGTGATCATTGGCCATATGAATTAGAGGTATCGGAAGTAAATGAAGCAGCCTCTTATGAAAAAGATGCCGCCGTTGAAATTAACCATAGTAAATTTATTTTATGGAATAGTGAAATGGATACCGTTAAAGTATCAAAAGTCGGTAGTCAAATTGATGTAATGCCAACTATTTATAATGTTTTTGGTATTCCTTATGATTCAAGACTATTTATTGGTAAAGATATTTTAAGTACAGAAGGTGGTTTAGCTATCTTTGCTAATAAAGAATGGGTAACAGATAAAGGAACATATTTCCCATCAAATGGTAAATTTATTCCGAAAGATGGGGTTTCAGTTAGTGATGATTATATTAAATCAATTATTCAAATAGTTAATAATAAAACCAGTATGAGTAAAAAAATAATAATGAATAATTATTATAGTAAATTAGGTTTATAAAAAGGAAAAGTTTGCTATTTTACAAACTTTTCTTTTAAAGATAAAATATATTTAGGAGTGATCATATGTTAGAGTATATTATAATTGGTCTTTTAGCTTTAGTTATTATTTTACTAATTATTATTTTAGTTAAAAATAATGGTAGTAAAGATATGATTGAAAGAATGGGAAGATTAGAAGTTAATATAAATAAAGAAATTGCTGATTTTAAAATAAATTTTAGTAAAGATTTACGAGGAGATTTTGAAGGATTAGTTCAAAAAATTGATTATAAATTAAATTTAATTAATGAAAAAGTTAATAGTAGGTTAGATGAAAATTTTGAAAAAAGTAATAAAACTTTTATTAATGTTTTAGAAAGATTAAATAAAATAGATGAAGCGCAAAAGAAAATTGATGGTTTAAGTAGTGAAATAGTATCTCTTCAAAGTGTTCTAACTGATAAAAAAACGAGAGGTACTTTTGGGGAAGTAAACTTAGAATATATTTTAAATAATGCTTTTGGACCAGCATCCACTAATGGACGAAATAATATTTATAGTATTCAACATAAACTTAGTAATGGTTATATTGCGGATTGTTTGCTTTATGCTCCAGCCCCTTTAGGAACGATTGCAATTGATAGTAAATTTCCTTTAGAGAATTATCAAAGAATGGTTGATAAAAATAGAAGTAGAGAAGAAAGATTATTGTTTGAGAAAAATTTTGTGAGTGATGTTAAAAAACATATTAATGCTATAAGCGAAAAATATATTATTCCCGGTGAAACAAGTGATGAAGCCATTATGTTTTTACCAGCTGAAGCTTTATTTGCGGAGATTAATGCTTATCACCCTGAACTTATTAATTATGCTTATGAAAGAAAGGTATGGATAACGGGCCCAACAACTTTAATAAGTACTTTATCAATTATTAGTATGATTTTAAAAAATATGGAAAGAGATAAATATGCTTTAGTTATTCATACGGAACTTGATAAATTAGGAGTAGAATTTAATCGTTATAAAGAACGTTGGGATAAATTATCTAAGAGTGTTAAAAGTGTTAATCAAAGTTTAGATGAACTACATACTACAACGGAAAAAATAACCAAAAGATTTCAAAGTATTAAGAATGTTGATGTTGATAAATTACATACAAATGAAAATACCTCTTATATAGAAGAAGGAGAAGGGGAAGATGAAACTATATTTAATTAGTAATAATTCTTTAATTAGTCATCTAGATTATGCAAGTATTGATTTAGATGTGGTAAGAGTTATTAGACCTCTTAGTATTGAAGGGGAAAATAACGCAAAAATAATATGTAATTTTAAAGAATTTACTAATATTAAAAAAATATATTCTAGTCTTTATAGTAGTGCTATTGAAAGTGCTAAATATTTATCAAATAAATTAGAAATACCAATTATTTTAGCAGAAGAATTACAAGATTGTAAAGTTGGTATTTTAGGTAGTAAGAATATGAAAATGGTTAAAGGCCTTCAAGATCACGAATTTACTTATAAACTGCCAAATGGTGAATCACTTATTGATGTAGGAAACAGACTTAATAATTATATTGATAAAATAAAAGAAGATAATATATGTTTATTTACTCATAAAAGAGCTATATTAGGTTATTTACTAAAGTATGCTAAAGTTGGTTATAATTTAGATGAAAATTTAATATTAGAGTTTAATGATAAAATTATTTATGATGATACAGATACTTTATTTGATATATATGAAATAACTTATGATAATAATAAAGTTATTAATATAGAAAAAATAAGTAACTAGATATTTTAATCTAAAAAAGCATCCTTATTGGGTGCTTATTTTTCATCTTCACAAGTATCAATGGTAATCCATTCGGTTGTGCCACATTCTGTACATATTTGGGGAACCAATACTTTTTTACCTTTAGGAAGTTCAATTTTCTTAGTAAGTTCGACACATAAAAGACCTGTATCTTCATCAATATAACATCTTCCTTGGGTTTGTGCTTCATTACATTTACTACATCCAGGTTTTTTCATTTTTTATCACCATTATTATTATGTTTAATTTAAAATTTTTTATACGTGTCAACTATCTTGACATATGATAGATATAATTAATTTAATAATAAATAAAAATAATATATAATAATAGTAAGGTGATTATTATGGAAATACCAATAAAGGCAAGAGTTAGTAATAGACACGTTCATTTAACTAAAGAAGTTTATGATAAATTATTTGATGGTCTTTTAGAAAAAAGAAATGATTTATCTCAAATTGGTGAATATGCCACAACAAAAACAATGACCATTAGAAATGGGGAAAAAAGTATTTCTAATGTTCGTTTAGTAGGACCATTAAGAAATTATAATCAAATTGAAATATCCAAAAAAGATGCACGATTATTAGATTTAAATCCACCCGTTAGAAGAAGTGGGGATCTATCTGATAGTTTAAATATTACTTTAGAAACAGATAAAGGAAAAGTTGAAGTAAAAGGTTTAGTTATTGCTAATCGCCATATTCATATGAATGAAACTGATGCTAAAAGGCTTGGTGTTAAAGATAAAGATATTTTAAAAGTAAGGATTGATGGCGTGAAAAGTGGGGTTATTGATGCCGAAGTTAAAGTAACTTCTAATGGAGTATTAGAACTACATATTGATACAGATGATGCCAATGCTTTTTTAATTGAAGATTATGATGAAGTAACATTAAAAATATAGTTAATACTTGGAGTACTAACTATATTTTTCTTTCAAGTGTCTCTTCTTCTTTAATTGTAGAATTTAAAAAGGCAAGTTGTCTAGAGGCATAGCTTATTTCTGAATCAAAATTTTCTGCTAAAGGTTGACTTTGAATTTCATTTTTTAATTTCTCTATGTATTGCCCAGCAGGAATATCTGCGTTATGTAATGTAAGTAAAGTGTAAACAGTTTTAGAAAGGTAAGAATTAATCATAGATGATATATTGAGTGTTGCTGATAGATCACGAGTATTAAGATTCTCATATTTTACTTGAATGTGTGCATAGTTTTGAGAAAGATAATAATTTAAGACACTAGCTATTAAATATCTATAAATATCATCACTTGATACAGGAATAGATATAGATACTCCATTTAAAAATGCAAAGCCGTTTTGTGTTAAATCTAATTCAATAGTTCTTGATGCAATTTCTCCATTTTGTATAAAGTTTTTACTAAAGCTTAAATACATAGAGATTTCTGGCTTTTGGGTAATTAATTTTTTAAATTTATCGTGTATATCTTCAAATAATTTTAAAAAATCGTCACATTTTTTTATAATTTCTTCTTTAGATGTAACTGGTGGAAGATAAACTTTTTCTAACATTCCATTTCCTTTAATTGAGTTAATAATTTCTGAGTTACCAGAAATATTTAATGCGCCATTTTGGCAAGTAACATTTATATTCATAGATGTAATATAGGTGCCTGTTTTTTTTGTCGTTATACGTATCTTATCGTTTTCGTCTAAAATAATATATTGTTCGCCATTTTCTACTTTAAATTTCATAAAAATTTTTCCTTCCTTTAATGAATATTATTTTAACATTGTTTTCTTTCATTGTAAATTAAAAATATTTATGGTCTTGCAAAAGAAATGCAATTGAAGGAAAGAACTCTATTCATACTGTTTTTGAAGATGAAAAATTAGGTTTGGAAACAACAGAATATAAAATAGTTGATTTAGATTTAAGATAAAGGAGTTTATAAAATCTTTTTATTGATTTTTAAAATAATGACATTGTAATGACAATGTATTGCATATTATTTAAAAAGATGTATAATATAAGTAGTGAAAGCGAGGGATGGATAATATGGAAACTATTTCAAATTCAACTAATTTAAATATTCGAATTGACAGTAATTTAAAAAAAGAGGCTGAAGATTTATTTAAAAGATTGGGAATGAATATGACCAGTGCAATTAATGTTTTTTTAACTCAAAGCGTAAAAGAACAAGCTATACCTTTTGCAATCAAAGAAAATAAACCAAATAAAAAATTACTTAAAGCTTTAAAAGAAGCTGATAAAATGACAAAACATCCTGAAAAGTATAAATGGTATGACAATGTTGATGATTTAATGAAAGATTTAGAAAAGTAGGCTATTATGAAATATCATTTAAGTTATACAGCAAAATATAAAAAACAATACAAAAAAATAATAAAACAAGGAAAGAATACTCAAAAATTAGGCCTTGTTATTGATAAATTACTTAATAACGAACCATTAGATGTAAAATACCATAATCATTCTTTAGAAGATAGTAAAGAATTTAAAAATTGCTATGAATGTCATATAGAACCTGATTGGATATTAATTTACCAATATTTTGATGATAAACTAATTTTATTATTAGTAGAAACAGGTAGTCATTCAGATTTATTTTAAGTGGGCTAGAAGTTAACTAATTAATTTCTTTTAGCTCATTTTTTGAATCAACCGCAGTTTTTTTAATTTGAAATAAGTAAAAATTACCATTGTTTTGCTTGTTTAGAAATGGGTAAAATAGTATAATAAATCTAGATGTATATTAACAGGTGATTTTATGTGGAAAATAGGTAATGTTGAAATAAAAAATAGAGTTGTTCTTGCTCCAATGGCGGGTTTTACAAGTAGTACATATCGTTTACTTTGTAAAAAAATGGGAGTTGGTTTAGTGGTATCGGAAATGGTTTCTGATAAAGCTTTAATATATGATTCTAAAAAAACATTTGAACTATTAAAATTTAAGGAAGAAGAAAGACCAATTGCTATTCAATTATTTGGTGGTGATCCAGATTCAATGGGTAAAGCTGCTAAAATTGTGGAAGATGCTGTTCATCCTGATATTATTGATATCAATATGGGGTGTCCTGTTCCTAAAATTGCTATTAAAAGTAAAGCTGGTAGTAGCTTACTTAAAAATCCTGAATTAATTAGAGAAATAGTGGCAAGTGTTGTAAAAAGCGTTTCTGTTCCGGTTACTGTTAAAATAAGAAGTGGCTGGGATGAAGAACATATTAATGCGCCTTTAGTGGCTAAAATATGTGAAGAAGCTGGAGCTAGTGCAATATTTATTCACGGACGTACTAGAAAACAAGGATATTCGGGGATTGCTGATTTAAAAATAATTAAAGAAGTAAAAGATAGTGTTAAAATTCCTGTTATTGGCAATGGGGATATCAAAAGTTGTTATGATGCTAAGAAAATGATCCTTGAATGTGGAGTTGATGCAGTGATGATTGGAAGAGCGACCCTCGGTAATCCTTGGCTAATTAAAGAGTGTGTTAACTATTTAGAAGAAGGTATACCTCCGAAAGAAGTAACAATGGCGGAAAGAATTTCTTTAATGAAAGAACATACTTTAAATAATATAAATGAAAAAGGGGATGTGGTTGGAGTTCTTGAAATGCGTTCTATTTTAATGCATTATCTAAAAGGTATACCTAATACTAAAAATTTAAAACTAGAAATATGTAAATGTCAAACAAAAGATGATTTATTAAAAGTAATTGATGAAATAAAAAATAGATGAGGTTATAATGGAGTTAGAAGAAATACTTAAAGATAAAACAATCATTATTTGTGAAAATAGTTATAAAAAATATTTTTTAAAAGCAATTAGTGAAAGACATTTACTATTAGATATTAAAATATTTACTAAAGATGAATTTCTAAAAGAATATCTTTTCAGTTATAAAGAAGAAGCTTTATACTATTTAACTAGTAAATATCATTATAAAATTGAAGTAGCGTTAATGTATTTAAATAATTTAATTTATATTGAAGATAAAGATTATCATCATCCTAAATTAAAATTTTTAAAAGATTTAAAGAAGGAATTAGAGGCTAATAATTTATTAAAATATAATCCTGATTTTAAAGAATATATTAAAAATTATCATTTAGTTGTTGTGGGTTATCCACCCCTTATGAGTAATGAATTAAAAATCTTTAATAATTTGAATGCCAATTTAATTAATAATAAACCTCTTTATGAAGTAATAAATGTTTATGAATATAAAACAAGTGAAGAAGAAGTAAATGGGGTATTAAAACAAATATGTCATTTAATTAATAAAGGTATAGATATTAATAAGATAAAGTTAGTAAATGTTTCTAAAGATTATTATAATATTTTAGAGCGTTTTTCTTTCCTTTATCATTTACCTATTAAAAGATTAAATAAAGTTGCTTTAATTAATTCTTTGGTAACTAAAAAATTTTTAGATCATTTAGATGAAGGAATGGATAAAGCTTTAAGTTATATTGAAAATGAGAATGAAGATATTTTAGATAAAATAATTACTATCTGTAATAAATACTTATTTGTTAAAGAATTAGCTATCTTAAAAAATTTATTAATTTATGAATTTAAGAATACTTATCTTAAAAGTGATGAATTAAAAAATTATATTGATATTATTGAGATAGATGATTATATAGATGCAAATGATTATGTTTTCTTAATTAATTTTAATACAAGTAGTATTCCGAAAGTAATGAAAGATGAAGATTATCTTGATGAAGAAGTAAAAGAGGAAATTAATTTAACTAAAAGTTATGAATATAATCTTTTATATAAAAATTATTTAATTGAAAGACTTAAAAGTATTAAAAATTTATTTATTAGTTATAAATTACAAGATTTACAGAATAGTTATTTTCCCTCTATATTAATTAATGAAATACATTTACAAGTTATTAAATATAATGATAATCTATTAGAGAGTTATTCAATTTTAAATGATAAAATAAATTATGCTAAGTCTTTATATAATTATGAAACATATAATATTAATAATAATTTAGATCTTTATCAAAATACTTTAGGTAATATTAATTATAATTCTTATGATAATACTTTTAAGGGGATTAATGAATTTGATTTAAAAGAATATTTACATAATGAATTAAATTTATCTTATAGTAGTTTAAATAATTATCATAAGTGTGCTTTTCGCTATTATTTAACTAATATTTTAAAAATAGATAAATATGAAGATACTTTTGAAGGTTTTATTGGGTCTTTATTTCACGATGTTTTAGCTAAATGCTTATATAGTAATTTAGAAGTTGATGAAGAAATAAATAATTATTTAAAATTAACTAATAAAGAATTATCAAGTAAAGAAGCATTCTTTATAAATAAGATTAAAGATGATATAGCATTTGTTAAAAAGACTATTATAAGTCAAAGTAAAGATATTAGTTTAGATCAAACTTATTTAGAAAAATTAATTACGATTGATAAAAGTAGAGAAGATATTAAAATTATTTTTAAAGGTTATATTGATAAAATATTATATAAAGAAGATAAAGATCAAACATATTTAGCTATTATTGATTATAAAACAGGGTCTGTTTCTTCATCTTTAAAATATGTTCCCTATGGTTTTGATATGCAATTACCCATTTATTTATATTTAGTTAAAAGATCAAGTATCTTTACTAATCCCTCTGTTATTGGTTTTTATCTCCAATTTATTTTAAATAATAATATCTTAAGAGATAATAATAAATGTTTAGAAGAAATAAAGAGAGATAACTTAAAATTAGTTGGTTATTCAACTGATAAAATAGCGTCTTTAATTTTATTTGATAAAAGCTATCAAAATAGTAATTTAATAAGTGGCTTAAAAGTAAAAAATGATGGATCATTTTATAAAAATGCTAAAGTATTAAGTGAAGATAAGATAGATGATTTAGTTAATTTAACAGAAGAGATTATTGATCGGGATATTACTAATATTTTAAAGGGTAATTTTACTATTAATCCTAAAAAGATTGGTTATGATAAAGAAGTTGGTTGTACTTATTGTCATTTTAAAGATATTTGTTATAAGAAGAGTCAAGATGAAGTAATCTTAGAAGAAATTGGGGGTGAATAGATGAAAAAGTTTACTAAAGAACAAACTAAAGCCATTATTACGGAGGGCAGTAATATAATTGTTTCTGCTGGTGCTGGTTCTGGTAAAACCACCGTTTTAACCGAAAGAGTGATAACTAAATTAAAAAAAGGTATTAAAATAAATGAATTGTTGATTTTAACATTTACTAACTTGGCGGCGCAAGAAATGAAAGAGCGAATTAGAAAAGAGATATATAGTTATGATGATTTAAAAGATAATTTAAATTATTTAGAGAATGCTTATATAACAACCTTTGATTCTTATACTTTATCTTTAATTAAAAAATATCATTATTTACTTAATATCTCACCAAATGTCAGTATCATCTCAAGTAGTGTCATAAATATTATTAAAAATGATTATTTAGATGAAGTATTCTTAGAATTATATAATGAAAATAATTCGTTATTTCAAAAATTAATTAATGATTTAACTAATAAAAATGATACTAATTTAAAAGATGCCATTAAAGATATTATTTTGAAAATTGATTTAAAAAGTAATAAAGAAGCATTTTTAGATAATTATTTAGAAGAATATTTAAGTGATGAAAAAATAAATTATTATATAGAAGAATATAATAAATTAATTCAAAGAGAAATAAATAGTATTGAAACTAATTTAATGAGTATTGCAGATTCTAGTTATTATGAATATTATGAAGCTTTAGTAAATTCTCTTGATAAATTAATTAAATCAAAAAGTTATGATGAAGTAAGAAGAAATATTTATGTTAATCTACCAAAACGACCTAAATCATCAGATGATATTAAAATCTATAAAGATAATATAAGTGATGCAATAGAAAATATTAATGATTATTTAAGATTTACAGATGAAAAAGAAATTAAAGAAATATTTACTATTTTAAAAGATTATAGCAAAATAATTATCGAAATAATTAAAAGATATTATCATAAATTAAATAATTATAAAAGAATAAATGATTTATATGAATTTAATGATATTGAAATAATGGCAATAAATTTATTAAAAGAACATCAAAGTGTTTGTGATGAATTAAAAAATTATTATAATGAAATATTAGTTGATGAATATCAAGACACCAATGATTTACAAGAAGAATTTATTAATTTAATAAGTAATAATAATGTTTATATGGTGGGGGATATTAAACAGTCTATTTATGGATTTAGAAATGCCAATCCTGATATATTTCGTCATAAATATAATAAGTATAGCCAAAATGATGGTGGTATTAAGATTGATTTACTAGCTAACTTTCGTTCAAGAAGTGAGGTAATCGATGTCATCAATGAAATATTTACAAGAATTATGGATGAAGATATTGGTAATGCTAATTATAGAGTAGATCATTTAATGCAATTTGGTAACCAAGATTATGTTGAAAATAAAGCAGAGCAAAATTATGATTTAGAAATATTAAATTATCAAAATGAAGATAAAAAATATAAAAATGCCGAGATTGAAGCTTTTATTATTGGAAAAGATATCTTAGCTAAAATTAATAATCATTATCAAGTATATGATAGTAATATTAAGAGTTTAAGAAATATTACTTATAGTGATATTTGTATAATTATGGATAGAGGTAAAAACTTTAATTTATATCAAATAATATTTGAATATTTAGGAATACCTTTAGTTATTTATGAAGATAAAACTTTAACAAATGAAACAGATATTATGCTTATAAGTAATATTATTGATTTTATTATTCATATTAAAAATAATAATTTTGATGCAGATGCGATATATGATTATCTAAGTATTGCCCGTTCTTTTTTAGTAACTCTTAGTGATGAAGAAATATTTAAAACAATTAAAGATAAAAGTTATGTAAATACCTCTATTTATGAAAGATGTTTAGATATAAGTAAAGTGTTAGATACCCTTGATAGTGAAGAATTAATTAAAATAATTATTGATAAATTTAATTTCTATGAAAAATTAATAACTTTAAGTAATATTGAAGAAGTATTAATAAGAATGGATAATTTATTAAATATTGCCAGGGATACGAGTAAAATGAATTATACTATTGAAGATTTTTCTCTTTATTTAAAGAAAATGATTAAAGGTAATGATGAGATAAAGTATAGTGCTAAGATTGGTAATGATGGTGTTAAAATAATGAATATTCATAAATCGAAGGGGTTAGAATTTCCTCTTTGTTATTATGCTTCCTTAAGAGAAGAATTTAATACTGATGATTTAAAGAAAAGATATTTATTTGATAATACTTATGGTATTATTACCCCCTTTTTTAAAGATGGGTTAGGTATAAGTATTTTAAAAGATTTATATAAAGATAAATATTTAAAAAATGATATTTCTGAAAAGATTAGACTTTTTTATGTTGCTTTAACAAGAGCTAAAGAAAAAATAATAATAGTAACAAGTCTTAATAATGTTGATGATGTTAATAAAGATATAGTTGATAATAATATTAGAATGCATTATAATTCTTTAAATAGTATTTTGGGTAGTATCTATTATAATTTATCTAAATATATTCATAATATTAATTTAAATAATATAAATATTACCAAAGATTATTTATATAAGAAAAATAAAACTTATTTAAGTAATAATACTAATAAAGATAGTATTAGTTATAGAGAAGTAATAATAGATAATGAAGTAAAAAATACTTTAAAAGCATCATCAGAAGTATCTAAAATTATGAATATAAAAGAAAAAGAAAATATAGATTTAGGCTTGAAAGTTCATAAATTTTTTGAACAAACTGACTTCTTTAATATAAAAAATGATAATCCTTATAAAGATAAAATTAATAATTTTGTTAAATTATTAAATATTAAACCAACCGATAAATTATATAAAGAGACAGAGTTTATCTTTGAAGAAGATGGTAATACTTATAATGGCATAATTGATTTAATTATTGTATCTGATGATAATATAAAAATAGTTGATTATAAACTAAAAAATATTGATAATCCTAAATATATTAAACAATTAAATGTCTATTATAAATACTTAAAAAGTATTTGTAATAAAGAAATTGAAATGTATTTATATAGTATCATAAATGATGAATTAAAGAAAGTTAGTACGATGTAGCGTACTAACTTTACAAATAAAGAAAAATATTATATAATTATTAAGAGGTGACTAACTATGTTAAAAAGAGAACTTTATTTAGCCAAAATAAGAGGGTTTTATCATTCTAATTTAATTAAAGTTTTAGTAGGTATTAGAAGATGTGGTAAATCCGTAATTCTTGAGCAAATAGAAAATGAACTTAGAGAAAAAGAAAAAGTTGATGCAGAACATATTATATTTATTAATTTTGAATACATTGAATATGAAGAATTATTAGATTATAAAAAACTTAATAATTATATTAAAGAAAGAATAAAAGATAATAAAACTTATTATATATTTTTAGATGAAATTCAAAATGTTGATAATTTTGAAAAGACAGTTAATTCTTTAAGAGCGTCCCTTAAAAATGTTAGTATCTTTTTAACGGGATCTAATAGTAAATTATTATCAGATGAATTATCAACCGTTTTATCGGGAAGATATGTTTTAATTAATATTAATCCTTTATCATATAAAGAATATATCTCTTTAACTAATAAAGATGGTTATGATTTAAATAATTTTTGGGATTATGCTAAATGGGGAGGACTTCCTAATAGATGTGAATTTACAAATGAAATAGATATTAAAAATTATTTAATTAGTGTTTATGATTCAATTGTTTTAAGAGATGTTGTTAAAAGACTTAATTTAAAAGATACCATCCTTTTTGATAAAATATTACAATATTTAATTGAAACGACAGGAAGAGAGTTTTCTAGTAAAAATATAATTGATTATTTAGCAAACAAAAATAAAAACGTTTCTAAAGAAACTTTATATACATACATTGATGCTTTATGTAAAGCTTTAATTATAAAAAAAGTTTATCGTTATGATATTACAGGTAAAAATATCTTAAAAACATTAAATAAGTATTATGCAACCGATTTAGGAATTGCTCAAATAAAGAATAATAAACCTGAATTAGAAAAATATATTATCTTAGAAAATGTTGTTTATAATGAATTAATAAATCGGGAATATGAAGTATTTATTGGTAAAACAAGAAATGGCGAAGTTGACTTTATTGCTAAAAAAGATAGAGAAGTTAAATATATTCAAGTAACTTATGAAATGAATAATGAACAAACAATGGAAAGAGAATTTGGGGCATTCAAAAGTATCTCTGATGATAATCCTAAATATATTATTTCTTTAGATAAAACCAATTTAACCAAAGATGGGATAATCCATTTAAATCTGATAGATTTTTTATTAAAAGAAGACTTCTAAAGTCTTCTTTGTTTTTTTGTTAATATTGAGGTCCTTATACTTGGTAGACAGAATTAACCACCGTAATGGTGGAATTTATTTAAGTAATTTCATACCTACTTCATTAACGGGACCAGCCCCGATAGTGATAACTAGATCATTATCGGTAACTTTCTCTTTTAAGAAATCTACTATTTTATCGAAAGAATCAATATACCAAACATTAGGGTTATCTTTTTTAATTAAATCAACTAAATCACTTTCTTTAACATTATAGATATTAATTTCTCTAGCTGGATATATTGGGGCAATAATAACATTATCAAAGTTTTTTAAAACTTCCGCAAATTCTTCTAAATGTTCTTTCGTTCTTGAATAAGTATGGGATTGAAAGATAGCATAATTTTGATGACATTTAATATTTTTAACTGAGTTTAATGTAGCTTTTATTTCAGTTGGATGATGAGCATAATCATCATATATTAAAATATTATCTTTATATTTGCCAAGAAATTCAAATCTTCTTTTAACACCAGTATAACTTTCTAAAGCTTTTTTTATAGCTTCTTTACTTATATTATATAATATACATATTAGGGTAGATGCTAAAGCATTATAAATATTATGATCACCAATAATATTTAGTCTAATATTAAGAAATAAATTATCATTATAATAAATATCAAATATTGGATGACCAAATTCATCATAAGTAATATTTTTAGCAACTAAATTAGCTTCTTTTTTGATACCATAAGTATAAATTTTTGCCTTTTGATTAACTTTTAAACTTTGGGTATTTTCATCATCAGCATTTAAAATAAGATAGCCATTAAAAGGGAGAAGATAAGTAAATTTTTGAAAAGATTCTTTAATATTATCAATGTTTTTAAAGTAATCTAAGTGATCATCATCAACATTTAAAATAACTTCACTAGTGGGAAAAAATGATAAAAAACTATTTTTATATTCACAAGATTCCATTATAAAATACTTGTTATCACCAACTCTATAATTAGCATTTAACAAAGGGTGAATGGCTCCGATTTGAATAGTGGGATTTTGATTATCTAAAATAAAAGCACTAGATATCATTCCCGTTGTTGTACTTTTGCCATGAGTTCCCGATATACATATCACATTTTCATATTCTTTAGTTAATAGACCTAAAAATTTTGCTCTTTCATAGATCTTTTTGTTTAACTTTCTAGCCATTACTAGTTCTTCATTTTCACTACTAATCGCAGTTGTGTAGACAACTATATCAACATCTTTAACTAAACTAGCATTTTCCCCAATAAATACAGGGATTTCTTCTTTTTCTAACATTTCCGTATTGTATGATGCTTGACTATCACTGCCACTTATTTTTGCACCCATTTTTTTTAGTATTAAAGCAATCCCACTCATTGAGATTCCCCCAATACCTATAAAGTGTATTTTTTTATTTTTCATAAATCTACTTCCTTTCCTATATTATAATATTCTTTAAAATTTATAGCAATACAAATTTAGATAATAAGTTTGACAATGTTTAACAAAATTTGCATTGTCAAACGAACAAAAAATTTTTTAAAAAAATTAAAAAATAAGTTTCAGCATAAAATCTTAATAGAAATGTTTTTTTTATAAAAAATATCAAAATTTTTAAAATGCTCGTTTGACAATTTTAAAAATTTTTTCAAAAAAAACATTGCTTATATATGTATTTAATTTTATAATGAATTTGTAATTTGGAGGAGGTAAAAATGATAAAGGAAGATGTGCTTAACGATATAATAGTTGTTAAGAGAAGTGGCCAAAGAGTACCGTTTAATGGCACTAAGGTAGCTTTGGCAATTAAAAAAGGTTTTGATAGTGTATATGATAACTATGATGAAAAAATAGTTAATAAAGTATATGAAAAAGTTTTAAAGAAAATTGAGAAAGATTATCAAGATCGAAAAACAATAGGAATTGAAGAAATTCAAGATATTATTGAAAAAGTTCTAGAGAAAGATGATGAAGAAGTATATAAATCATTTTCGGGATATAGAGAAAGAAGAGCGGCATCTCGGGATGCTTTCGTAGTAAAACAACAACATAAATTTGTTAAAGCCATTGAATCTCTTGGCCTTAAAAGTGCCAAAGAAGAAAACTCTAAAAGAGAGAATGCTAATGTTGATGGCGATGGACCAATGGGTACAATGTTACATTTTGGCTCAACTGTATCTAAAGAATTTGCTAAAGCTTATTTAATGGATGCTAAATATGCAAGAGCACATGATGATGGCACAATTCATATTCACGATTTGGATTTCTGGGCAATGGGTACAACTACTTGTAACCAAATTGATTTAGATAAATTATTTAAAAATGGTTTTTCAACAGGACACGGATACTTAAGATGTCCAAATGATATTATGAGTTATACCGCTTTAGCTGCTATATGTATTCAAGCTAATCAAAATGATCAACACGGAGGTCAAAGTATTCCAATGTTTGATTATTATATGGCTCCAGGAGTACTTAAAACATTTAAAAAACAATTAAAACAAATGCTTTATGATTATTTAGATTTAGAAGGTTTTTTAGGCGAAGTTAATTTTGATGAAATAGCAGATATTATAATGAATTTAAATACTGTTCAAATTGATGCAAAAGAAGTATTTAAGGATTTTATAACTAGCGAAAGGTTAGAAGAAATATTTACAAAAGGATATAATAAAGCATTAGCTAAAACAGATCGAATTACTTATCAAGCAATGGAAGCATTTATTCATAATTTAAATACAATGCATTCAAGAGCTGGTGCCCAAGTTCCATTCTCATCAGTTAACTTTGGAACTGATACTTCTCCTGAGGGTAGAATGGTTATTAAAAATTTCTTACTAGCTACTGATGCGGGTCTTGGTAATGGTGAAACACCGATTTTCCCAATTTCCATCTTTAAGTTAAAAGAAGGTGTTAGTTATAATAAAAAAGATCCAAACTATGATTTATTCCATTTAGCTTGTAAAGTATCTGCCAAAAGATTATTCCCTAACTTCTCATTTTTGGATTCTTCATTTAATAAACCATATTTAAAAGCGGGAGATCCTAAAACAGAAGTTGGTTATATGGGCTGCCGAACAAGAGTTATTGGTAATATTTGCTATCCAGATAAAGAAGTTACACCGGGAAGAGGAAATTTATCATTTACAACAATTAACTTACCAAGATTAGGTATTAAATATGGAATTGCGCTTGGAGAAAGAGATAAAGCTGATATGAAAGGATTCTACCAAGAACTTGATGAAGTACTTGATTTATGTAAAGGTCAATTATTGCAAAGATTTGATGTTCAATGTAGTAAGAGTGTTAATAATTTTAAATTCTTATTAGGATCACACGTATGGCTTGATTCAGAAAAACTAGAACCAGGAGCTAAAATTAGAAAAGTATTAAAACACGGTACTTTATCAATTGGCTTTATTGGTCTTGCTGAGTGTTTAAAAGCCCTTATTGGCGAACATCAAGGCGAATCAGAAAAGGCCCAAAAATTAGGTTTAGAAATTATTAAACATATCCGTAGTAAATGTGATGAATATTCAGAAGAAATGAAATTAAACTTTACTTGTCTTGCAACGCCAGCTGAAGGATTAAGTGGTCGTTTTGTTGGAATTGATCGTTCAATTTATGGCAAGATTAAAGGAGTTACTGATCGTGAATATTATACTAATTCATTCCACGTTCCAGTTTATTATCATACTACTATTCAACATAAATTAGAGGTTGAAGGAAAATATCATAAACTTACTAATGCTGGTCATATTTCTTATATTGAAATTGATGGTGATACAGCCAATAATGTTGAAGCATTTGAAAAAATTGTCCGTATTATGCACGATAATGATATAGGTTATGGGGCAGTTAACCATCCAGTTGATAGAGATCCAGTTTGTGGATATGTTGGGGTTATTGGTGATGTTTGTCCAAGATGTGGCAGACGTAATTTCGAAGGGGTTCCAATTGAAACAATTAATCATTTAGAATGTGGAACAACCGGAGATTGTAAATAAGTTATTGCTAAAATAAGATATATAAGGAGGAGGAAATATTATGGAGGCAGTTAAAAAAAGTAAAACTATTGGAGAAGGAGTTGGATTTGAAAGAATCCGTCGTATTACAGGTTATCTTGTAGGGACAACTGATCGTTTCAATAATGCTAAAAAAGCTGAAGAACAAGATAGAGTAAAACATACCTTTTTAAAAACAAACGAAAAAGCAGCCTAGGGAGTAAATAAAATGACAATTAGACTAGCAGCACCACTACAAAGCGATAGTGTTGTTGATGGTTTTGGTGTAAGGACAGTTATTTGGACGCAAGGATGCTCCCATAATTGTCCTTTTTGTCAAAATCCCCAAACACACGATTTTCAAGGTGGATGCTCATATGATGTAGAAGAAATAAAAAAAGAATTAAAAGATTTAAAGAATCAAGATGGTATAACTTTAAGTGGAGGAGATCCATTATACCAAATTGATGCTGTATTAGAAATAGCTAAATATGCTAAAAGTATTAATTTAAATGTTTGGTGCTATACAGGCTTTACTTATGAAGAAATAATTAACTTAGGCAAAAAAAATCCTAAATATTTAGAATTATTAAATTATTTAGATGTTTTAGTTGATGGCTTATTTATTAATGAATTAAAAGATTTAAATCTTCTTTTTAGAGGGTCATCTAATCAAAGACTTATTGATGTACCTAAAACTTTAAAATATAAAAAAATCGTATTAATACCAGAAACTGATGGTATTATGGAAAAATATATGGAAAAGAAAGAAAAAGTGTTTATTTGAACGCTTTTTCTTTTGAGAAAATATTTTTATTATTTATTTTTTATGTAATCTAAAATATCTTTATCTTTAATTTCTAATGCTTTAACTAATTTTCTAAATGTATCAATTGATGGCTTTTTTTCTTCATTCTCAATTCTTTGAATGGTTCTCGTATCTAAATTAGTTAATTCTGCTAAATATTCTTGGGTATATTTCTTTAGTTTTCGGTATTCTTTAAACATTATTCTCACCTACGGCAATTATGTCATAATTGTATTTTCTTTCCAACGGCATTAAAGTCGTGTTTTTATCTTGACATTTATGCCGTGTTATGATAATTTATAAATATGACAATTGTGCCGTAAGGCTAGGAGATAAGAATATGAAAAAGAAATTAATAATTATTATATCAATAGTAATATTAACAATAATAAATGTATTTATAGTATTTAAAAAAGATGCTAGTATAGTAGAAAAGAATAAAGTAAATAAAATAGAAAGAAAAGAATTTAGTATATATAAAGAACAAACTTTAGGAGGAAAGGATTGGGAATTATCTACTGATACAACATTTCCTACAAGTGGTTATCTATTAAATAATGAACAAAGTAAATGTTATGGGTATAATAAAGAACCAATAACACCAATACCTGTGAAACAAGAATTAACAAAAGGAAGTATAGATGGAAGAGTAACAATAGAAAGTAGTAAAACAATTTATTGTGAATTATATTTTGATATAGATAACAAAGAACCAGAAGTAAATAAATTTAGTATAACCGGAAAGACCAGTAGTGGTACTTCATTAAATAATGGATTTACCTATCAAACAGATAATATACCATATACATTAGAATATGTTGATACAGATGTAACTCAATATTGTATAAGTGATACAAGTGAATGTACAGAATGGAAAGAAATAAGTGAAAAAACAGATACATTAACCATAGATAATTCTGATGGAGAAAAAACAATGTATATATATTTAAAAGATAAAGCGAATAATGTATCAGTAACAACAAATAAATCAACAGCAAAGATAACAGTAGATCAAACAAAACCAGTAGTAAAAACTTTTAAATTAACAGGAAAAGCAGATGAAGGGCAACAATTAAGTGATAGTTCACAATATACCCATAAAGCAGGAATAACATATGATGCAACAATAACAGAAAGTAATATAGATAGTTATTGTGTATATGAAGATAGTTGTAATTATCAAACAACAAGTAGTACAACATTAAATACAAGTTATACATTAAAAGATACAGAAGGAAGTCATAGTGTAAAAATAAGAGTAAAAGATAAAGCAGGGAATGAATCAGAAATAACAACTCAAAGTATAAAGTTAGATAAAACAAATCCGACAGCAACAATAAAATCTAATAGTCAAGATACAAGTAGCATAACAGTAACAGTAGGATATGAAGGACAAGATTCAATAATAAAGAGACAATGTAGATTAGATACTGATAGTACTTGGACAGATTCAAAACCAGATGGAAGTTGTACGATAAGTGATTTAAAAGATGGAAAAGAGTATACAATAAAAGGAAGAGTAAGAGATGCATCAGGAAGATGGAATACAACTTATCCAAATGTTAGTGTAACAACGCAAAGTGCAAACTTTCAAGGTACAGGAAAGCAATTATTAGAAAGCAAACCAAAGGGGTTAAGTGGTGAACCGGACTGTCAAGGAATGTATAGATTTGTAGGAACAAAAGATGATGTAAATAATTATGTATGCTTTGGCTATACAAATATATCACAGTGTAGCAGTGGAGCGAAAGATAATGAATACATATACCGAATTATTGGAATTAATTCAAATGGTGAAATAAAATTAATCAAAAATAAAACTTTATCGACACCCCTCTTTTGGTACAGTACAAAAGAGACTGATTTCGAGGTTTACGAGATGTGGAACCATAGTACGGTATATGTTAAGATAAATGGTAGTGAATTTCTGACGGGCTTACCAGAAAGCTGGCAGAAGCAAGTTATAAGTTCTAGTTGGTCATCTGGCGCTTTAACTTTAGAGAATGTTAACGTTGTTGCCAGTGAGGTTTGTATGGCTGAAAGAAACTTGACGTCGATAGATGCAAAGGTAGGCTTGATGACGTTGAGCGATTACTATTATGCTAATGGTAACAAAAATTCAAATTGTTTTGGAAGTGGGGGATCACCTGCTTGTTCGGCGAACTGGATGTTTTTTCGGAACAATGGATGTTTGGAGACGGAAACTTATGAGTCTACTATGATTCAGGTTGAAGGTGTGGGGTCTTTGTATTTTATTTATGCAATTTCTTCGAACGGAGGTGTAGTTGAGGGACCACATTCGATGAATAAGGAGATGTCTGTTCGACCTGTTTTCTACCTTTCTCCGTCAACTTCGATTTCCTCTGGGAGGGGTACTTCTACGGATCCGTTTATTGTGGATTCTGGTGGTGGATGTAGTGGTTCTGGTCTTGAGCAGTGTGTTGAATAGGAGATTTCCGTTCTCTTTTATTTGATAAATAATGAGTGTATAGAATTTTTCGGAGCATTGTATGAATTAAATGTATGAAATTATAGTGTAAAGAATGCATCGAGAAGGAAAACTCGTAAAAACCTCATAGACTTAACTCTTATGAGAGGGAATATTTCTCTCTCGTTTTATTTTGACTAATAAAGAATTGCTTTTTTTTCATAAATAAGTATATAATTTAAGTGAAAGAAAGTGATTATATGTTAGAAAATAAAAAAATACTAGTATTAGGATTAGGCAAAAGTGGGCTGGCAGTAATTAAATTACTTGCAGGTAAGAATAGTATTATCGCCAGTGATAAAAAGATGCCTACTGAAGAAATATTAGATGAATTTAAAAAATTACAAGTTGAATTTATTTTAAGTGAAGATGCTACCGATATAATTGATAATAATATTGATTTAATAATTAAATCCCCGGGTATTGAACCATTTCATTTAGGTATTAAAAAGGCAAGAGAATTAAATATTAAAATAGTTAATGAAATGGAAGTTGCTTATCATTATTTACCGAAGAATGTTAAAATAATTGGTATTACTGGTTCCAATGGTAAAACTACTACTACAACAATGTTATTTGATTTATTAAAATTACATAATATAAGTGTTGTTTTAGGGGGTAATATTGGTTATCCTTTATGTGAAGTATTAAAAAGTATTAAAGAAGGTGATACTTTAGTTTTAGAAATATCTGATCATCAATTATATGATTTAATTGATTTTAAAACAGATATATCTATTCTTACTAATTTATGTCCAACACATCTAGATTATCATGGTAATTATGAAAATTATAAACAAGTTAAGAAAAAGATTTTTAATCATCATACTAAAAATGATATAGCTATTATTAATGAAGAAAATATTGATTCCTTAGCTTTGACTAAAGATATTTTATCTAAAAAGGAATATTTTAATAGTAAAGATAATTATTATAATGATGAAGGTATATATCTAGATAATGAATTAGTAATTAAATTAGATGATATAAAAATTAAAGGTAATCATAATTATGAAAATATTTTAGCTTGTTTACTTGCTTTAAAAGAATTTGCCTTTGATAAAGAAATAATTAAAAATTATTTAAGTAATTTTAAGGGAGTAGAACATCGTATTGAAATAGTAGATAGTAAAAGTAATATTAATTTCTTTAATGATTCAAAAGCTACTAACCCAACTAGTACTTTAATTGCTTTAAAGACAATGAAAAAGAAAACGCATTTGATTTTAGGAGGTAAAGAAAGGAAACAAGACTTTAACGAATTAAATAAAGAAATGAGTATTGTTAAATGTATTTATGCAATTGGTGAAGTTACTGATCGTATTATGGATTATGCTAATCAGAATAAGTTAAAATGTGTCAAGTGTTATACATTAAATAAAGCAATGGAAGAAATAAAGAAAAATGCTTTAGATGGGGAAAATGTCTTACTTTCTCCAGCATCTGCTTCTTGGGATCAATATGATAGATTTGAAACTAGAGGAGAAGAGTTTAAAAAATTAGTTGAAAAATTATATAATTAAGGGTATAATTTTAATATAGTAGTAAAAGGGGCAAAGATATGAATAATGAAAATAATAATTTGAATGGTACAGTATTAGGTAGTACTACAACAAGTCCAGATATGATACCCAATAATAATCCCATTAATAATGAATTAAATAGTGTTGATAATACAATTGATACTTTGGAAAGTACACCAGTTAATAATGAAGTACCTAGTTATAATGCTAATCCAAGTGAATTAAATAATAATAGTAATATGGGAAATGGTCAATTTTTTACAGCAAGTAATAATTTTAGTAATATTCCTACGAATGATAATTTAACTCAACCATCTCCAATGGATAATAATGTAAATAATTTTTCTATACCTAATAATCAAAATAATCCTAATGATTTAAATATTAATCCACCAATAATGGATGATAATTCAAATAATGAATTTGTCAATAAACCTAAGAAGAAAAATAAATTACTATTTATACTAATAATTGTTCTTGTTTTAGGAGTTATTGGTTTTGGAACATATTATATATTAAAATATACTAATATATTAAATAATGGTAATAAAGTAAATATTGAAATTCATAATTTAGAAATAGGTTTGAATGAAGAAATACCTGATGATAGTGTTCTAGCAACTATAACTGGAGCAAATAATTGTACTTTTGATAAATCAAAAGTAGATAATACAAAAGCGGGAACATATGAATTTTCAGTTAAATGTGGAAATATTACTAAAAATGGAACAATAACAGTTGTTGAAGGTATTACGGATGTTAATACATTAAAAGTTAAAGAAGTTTATAAAGCCGTTGGTGATACACTAGAAGTTAATGAATTTATTATTGATCCAAGTTATACTTATGAATTTGCTAATAGTGATGAAGTAAATGGTTATTTAGGAGCAACGGGAGAATATGATGTAAAAATAAAAGCTGTTGATGCAAGTAATAAAGAAATTGAAACAATTGGTAAGTTATATGTAACAGAAAATCCTATTAGAGGATACTTAAAATGTAAAACTAACGAACAAAATGTAGCTGATTCTTCTGCTACAATGGTAGCATCTTATGAATTTGGTATATCTATGCATCCAGAGAATGGTAATGTTTATGGTGGTTTAGGTTTTGAAAAATATAGTTTTACATTTAGTGATGAAACAGAATATAATACTTATTTTGATAGTTATAAAAAAGGCGAAGATATTACTATAAATAATATAACGAGTAATGATATAGAATTCAATGATATTGAAAAGACGATTACTATTAATAAAAAGATGGATAATGATGCAGTTAAAAATCAATTTGGAGATAGTAAATATAGTGATATAAAAGCATATTATATGGATAACTTAAAATATAATTGTATTTATGAATAATTAAAAGGATTCAGATAATAACTGAGTCCTTTTCTTGCATATTTAAATATTCGTTGCTATAATTACTTTTGAAAAGAGGTTTACAATGATATATTTAGATTATAGTGCAACAACACCAGTCAAAAGGGAAGTGTTAGATAGTTTTAACAAAGCTAGCCTTCTTTATATTGGTAATGCTAATAGCTTACATAAATTAGGTCAAAATATTAATAAATTAATTAATGCTTGTAATGAACAAATAGCGAGTTTATTAAATATTAAACCATCAGAAATAATTTATACAAGTAGTGCATCAGAATCAAATAATTTAGCTATTAAAGGTATTGCTTTTAAATATCAAAATAGAGGTAAACATATTATTACAACTAAATTTGAACATTCATCCGTTATGGAAACGGTTAAATATTTAGAAAAGTTAGGTTATGAAATATCTTATGTAAAAACTACTAGTGAGGGAATAGTAGATTTAGAAGATTTAAAAAAAATAATTAGAAAAGATACTATTTTAGTAGCTATTACTGCCGTTAATAGTGAAATTGGTATTTTAAATCCAATTGAAGAAATAGCTAATCTTTTAAAAAATTACCAATGTTTTTTTTGTGTTGATTTAACCCAAAGTATTACAAAAGTTAATATTAATTTAGAAAATGTTGATTTAGCCATATTCTCAGCTCATAAGTTTTATGGTTTGAAAGGTATAAGTGTTTTAATTAAAAAAGAAAAAATAGAGTTAGAACCTTTAATTAATGGCGGTAAATCAACAACTATTTATAGAAGTGGAACACCTGCCCACCCTTTAATTGTTTCCATTGCAAAAGCTCTTCGCCTAGAAATGATTGATATAGAAAAAAAATATCAATATGTTAAAGAGTTAAATGAATATTTAAAAGAAAATTTAAAAAAATATTCTGATGTTATTATTAATAGTAATGATTATTCTATCCCACATATTTTAAATATTAGCGTTTTAGGGGTTAAAGCTGAAACAATGATGCACGCTTTAGAAGAAGATGACATTTATATTTCTACTAAAACGGCATGTAGTGATGATGATAGTTACTCTTTAAGTGTTTATGAACTTACAAAAGATATGGAAAGAAGTAAGAGTAGTATTAGAATAAGTTTATCTTATTTAACAACTAAAGAAGAATTAGATAAATTTTTAAAAAGTTTTGAAAAATGTTATCAAAATTTAAAAAAATTAATATAATATAGTTATTTGAACTTTGCACATAGAAAATTCTCTCATACTTTATAGTAGAGGGAGGGAAAAATGAATAACGTTGAAAGAGCGAGATGCATAATTGCCAACTATAATAAAAATTGTCGTCCTGTGGCGTGTTGCTGTCCAGCTCAAAGAAATGTTGTTCCAGGTAACGTGACATTTACAATAGGTACAGTAACGACAGGATTACCAGGTAGTATGGCTGCTGCTAGTATAACTGGTACATATCCTAATTTTATTTTAAATTTAACAATTCCTCAAGGCCCAACTGGCCCAACCGGTCCTATAGGTCCAATAGGAGCTACAGGTCCAACCGGTCCAACAGGCCCACAAGGAATTGAAGGAATACAAGGTCCAATCGGGCCAACAGGGGCAACTGGCGAAGTAGGTCCAACGGGTCCTGAAGTTTCCACAGCTTTTGGTGGCTTATCTAGTGAAGGCCAACAAGTTGTTAATGTGGCAACGCAAAATGAATATTATGAAGTACCAATGACTGAGCAAACTGATAGTGCCGGAGTAACTTATACGCCAGCAAATAATATCACAATTGATGTTCCAGGAACATATTTAATTACTTATACTGGTGATGTTTCAGCAGGATCAACCTTTACTGCAACCATTGCACTTAGAAATAATGAAACTAATATAGAATCTAATAATGGTACAGCAAGTGACACAGCAACATTGTCACTAAATGGTACAACGATTCAAGCTTTAAATACTGGTGATGTATTAGATATTGCTGTTACAGCCACAACTCAAGGTAACTTGAATGTTAATAATGCTAGTCTAGTTGTCGCAAGAATTAGTGATTAAGTTCATAAATCCATACAGAAATGTGTGGATTTTTTAGTTAATTAACCCAAATTAGAAGTGTAGCATAAAATATTTTAGAAAGGTTGGAAATAATTTGCAAGATTATAAAATATGTGTTTATGCTATAACTAAAAATGAAGAAAAATTTGTTAAAAGATGGGTAGAATCAATGAGTGAAGCTGATAAAATTATTGTGCTTGATACTGGCTCCTCTGATAATACCGTATCTTTATTACAAGATTTGGGAGTAGAAGTTCATATTCAAGAATTTAACCCTTGGCGTTTTGATGAAGCTCGTAATGCTTCCTTAAAATTGGTCCCAGAGGAGTATGAAATATGTGTTTGTACCGATTTAGATGAAGTTTTTGATAAAGGGTGGGCAAAAGAATTAAAAAAAGTATGGAATGAAAGCGTTACCAGAGTTAGATACAATTATAATTGGTCATTTGATGAATATGGTAATCCTGCGACTTCTTTTATGATTAATAAAATCCACCGGTTAGGCTATTATAAATGGACGCATCCAGTTCACGAAGTATTAACTCCTTTAAAGGAAGAAAAAGAAGTTATTTGTCCTAATATTATCTTAAATCATTATCCCGATAAAACTAAATCAAGAAAAAGTTATCTACCCCTTTTAGAATTAAGTGTTAAAGAAGATCCTGAAGATGACCGAAATATGCATTATCTAGGAAGAGAGTATATGTATTATCAGAAGTGGGATGATTGCATTGAAACCTTAAAAAAACATTTAAATTTAAAAAGTGCTAAATGGAAAGATGAAAGATGTGCTTCAATGCGTTTTATTGCTAGGTGTTATACTGCTAAAGGTATGAATGATGTTGCTAAAGAGTGGTATTTAAAAGCCATCGATGAAGCTCCATACTTAAGAGAAAGTTATATTGAACTCTCTTATTTATATTATGAAGAAAAAGATTATTTAGATGCTTATATCAATTTAAGAAGAGCCTTAGAAATCAAAGAAAAAAGTAATTCATATATTAATGAAGAATTTGCTTGGAATAGTTTTGTATATGATTTAATTAGTGTTTGTGCTTTCAATTTAGGCTACTTTGAAGAAGCTCTATATTATGTTAGTAAAGGAATTGTAATGGATCCTCATAATTTAAGATTACAAACTAATTTAGAATTAATGGAAGAATATATGAAAAAAAGCGATTAATTCGCTTTTTCGTCTTCAATTAAAACAGCGTGAATAACAAGCCTATCTGTTGCTTTATTACCAGAACATGTAGAAAGAGTTAAAATATGATCATCTAATGAAACAGGAATATTAAAGTCATATTTACTTCTTTTAGTAATCATTTCTAAATATTCTTGAAATTTTTCATCGCTACTAAAGTTAGCGATTAAATAATCATTGGTATTAGGTACTACATAAATAGAGAATATTTGCCATTTCATTTTATCATATAAAGTATTAAACTCAATTATTTGATTTTCTGGTTTAGTATACCAACTAGCTCTTTTAGCTTTATATAATGTTCCAAACATAACGCCACTATAATACATATTATGGCCAAAAATAATAGTATTTTTACTTAAAGTAATTGGATTAGCTCGATAATCCATAAAGATCCAGCCATTAGCGTCCTTTTCACCTTTAAAATTTCTCTTTAAATAATAATCGTTGTCTTTAGCTTGAACGACCGGATAATCAACATAAGTATCATTTACTTTTAACCAACCAACTGTATCTTTATTGATATCTAATAAAGCTTTGTATTCAGGTATTATATCTTTATCTAAAGTTTCATCTAAAATACTATCTATATCATCACTATTTTCATTATCATTTATGTTAATGTCTTCATCTTTTCTTTTCGCAATAGCTTTACTGATATCATCTTGAATAGCTTCTACTTTTTGCATTGAAGAATAGTTTAAGTAAAAAACATATAAAACAATAGAACTTACTAAAAATAAAGAAACAAATATACACATTTTTATTGTATTAATATGAATTTGATTCATTAAATTATTTTCTAAATAATCATCACTATAATCTATTTTAAACTTAATACCATTAGTTTTCGCATTCTTTTTATTTAATCTTTTTAAATAATCAATTAATTCTAAATCACTAATATTTTGTTCAATTAAGATTTTAATATTTTTAATTTTTAAACTATCTAGTATATCTAAAACATTTTCTAAATCATTTTTATTAAGCTTATTAATATAGATGGCTTTTAAATATTTATTAATATTTAAGAAAGTTATAAAATCTTCTTCATCTTTTTTAGATAAGGGAAATGTTAAAGATATACTTACTTTATAATATAAAGAAGAAAAATTTTCTAACATATTATCTTTCATAAAATTACTTTCAAATAATATTTCGTTTCTTGAATCAACTTTAATTTTTTCACGATCTAACATTTCCATTAAAAATGTTGGTATATTATATAAAGATACATATTTAATAGTATTAGTAGCAATGATCATTTGACAAATATGATAATTAATTATTTCTTCTTCTAATAAATATAATTTTTTAATATTACTGATATTTTTTATTATATCTAATATTAATGGGGTAGTTTTAAGTTCTTTAATAATTAAGGTATCTATATTATAACTAATAACTATTTCTTTAATAAAATTTTTTATAAGTATTTTATTTTCATTAATATATTCTTCACTAAATAATAATTCATCACGACTTATGATATTGGTATTTATAAGTAGTTTTTCTTCGTTTCGAACTCTTCTTTTTTCTTCAACTAATAAAGCATTATTTTTTATTTGAAAAAGAATTTTGCTCATAAATATCGACTCCTACTATATATATAATAACACAATTTTACATAAAATAATTAAAAAATTTAAATTTTATGTAGATTTTTGTATTTTTATGATATAATATTGACATAATAGAGAGTAGGAGAGGATAAGAATGAAAAAGTTTTTAAGTTTAATGGTTGTGACTTTAGTTGGTTTACTTCCTTTTGTAGTTAATGCTGCTAGTAGTATTAGCCCAGGAAGTGACTGCGGTCAACTTGATTCTGAAGGTAATAGTAGATGTACAGTTCATTATAAGATTGATGATCAAGATGGACTTACTTCAATGATTATTACTTTAACAGAAAAAGGTGGCGCAACTGTTACTAATGTTGATAACATTGCTGGTAGTGAATGGACTATTTCTGATCAAAAACATGAAGGAAATGTTTATACTATTACTTTAACTTCTCCAGGAGTAAAAGGTGAGGGCGATTTATTCTACTTCACTTACAAGGGTTCTGGTGAGGAAGACTGTACTGTTGCAATTGGTTACAATGGCCAAGTACAAAGTACACCAACCCCAACCCCAAATACACCTGAAGATAATAAAGATACCGGTTCTGCATTACCATATGTAGCTCTTGGAACAATTGCTTTAGTAGCAGTTGGAGCATATTTAGCAACTAGAAATAAAACTAAATTATATAAAATATAGTAGTGATTAGTTTAAAACAACCTTTTAATGGTTGTTTTTTTGTGTTATAATTCCCTTAGGTGATTTATTTATGCGTGAGTTTAGTGAACAAGAACTTGTAAGAAGAGACAAAGCTTTAGAATTAAGAAAACTAGGAATGGATCCTTTTGGTCATAGTTTTAAAGTTACTAGTAATTCTAAAGAAATCAAAGAAAATTATGATAAATATAGCAAAGAAGAATTGGAAGAAGAAAAATTTGCTGTCGTTGTTGCTGGCCGAATAATGAATAAAAGAAGAAGTGGTAAAGCCGGTTTTATGGATATTCAAGATAAATATGGTAATATGCAAATATATATTAGTATTAATGATGTTGGTGAGAGTGAATATGAATTATATAAATCTTGTGATATCGGTGATATTATTGGTATTGATGGTTGGGTTTGTAAAACTAATACGGGAGCTTTAACAATCCATGCGACTAAATATACCCATTTAGTTAAATCTTTGCGTCCTTTACCAGAAAAATTCCACGGTCTTACAGATATAGAAGAACGTTATAGAAGACGTTATGTTGATTTAATTATGAATGATAGATCGAAAGAAATAGCCTTTATTCGTCCAAAGATTATTCGTTGTATTCAAAATTTTATGGATAGTCTTGGATTTGTAGAAGTTGAAACACCAATTTTAACAACTCTTTTAACGGGAGCATCAGCAAGACCTTTTGTTACGCATCATAATACTCAAGATTTAGATATGTATTTAAGAATTGCTTTAGAGCTACCCCTAAAAAGATTATTAGTTGGTGGTATGGAAGCCGTTTATGAAATAGGAAGGACTTTTAGAAATGAAGGAATGGATCCAAAACATAATCCGGAATTTACTTTAATGGAAGCATATCTTGCTTATTCTGATTTAGAGGGAATGATGGAACTTACTGAGAAGATGTTTCAAACTATTGCTAAAGAAGTATTTCATAAAATGACTTATAATTGGTGTGGCAATGAAATTAATCTAGAAGGCCCTTGGAAAAGAATAAGTATGACGGATGCTATTAAAGAAGTAACTGGTATTGATTTTACTAAAGAAATGAGTTTAGATGAATTATTAAAATTATGTGAAGAACATCATATTCCAGTGGAAGAGCATCAAAAATCTTTAGGACATATAATTAACTTATTCTTTGAAAAATATGTGGAAGAAACCTTAATTGATCCAACTTTTCTTTATGGTCACCCAATAGAGATTAGCCCTCTTACCAAGAAAAATCCTAAAGATCCTCGTTTTGTTGATCGCTTTGAATTATTTATTGGTGGCAAAGAATTTGCTAATGCTTATACCGAGTTAAATGACCCAATTGACCAACTGGAAAGATTTGAAAGTCAACTTAAAGAAAGAGATTTAGGTAATGATGAAGCCAATGATATTGATATGGACTTTATTGAAGCCTTAGAATATGGAATGCCTCCAGCTGGTGGTATTGGTTATGGTATTGATAGACTTGTAATGTTATTTACAGAAAGCGATTCAATTAGAGATGTTATTTTATTTCCAACAATGAAACCAAGAGATTAAGACGAAAGAAAAGCAGAAAATGCTTTTTTTTTAATTTTAATAGTGATATAATTTTTTATAGGAGGGATAATATATGGAGACGACTTTGGGAATTGCCCAAATTATTGGTCTTGTAATTGTTGTTGCATTAACAATATTTGGTGGTATTATGATAGTTTTAAAATCCAAAAAAAATAATCTAATAAAATGGATTGGCTTATTTGTTTTATTAGCTCTTGGACTTACTTGGGTTTTTGGCTATGGATACTACAATGGTTCAACTTATCAATCAGGAGGTATGAGCCAACAAGGTATTTCAGATTTAGCTAACTATGTCTATTATACTTTTAACTTTGCAGCTGATAAGATTGTATTCTTGTTAGTTTTAGGAGCATTTTATGCTGTACTTTTAAGAAGTAAAGGTTATAAGAAATTAGTTAATACTTTATCTGAAAATTTAAAAGGAAAGGAATTAATTTTTGTCTTAATCTGTTCATTATTTATAACAGTTATGACATCTGTATACATTCAATCTTTTATTCCACTTATCTTTGTACCATTTATTATATCAGTTTTACTTTCATTAAAACTTGATAAGTTAACAGCCTTTAGTGCTACTTTTGGTTCAATGATGATTGGTTTATTAGGTCAAACTTATGGTGGTGAAGGTATAAGTGTTTTCGATTATTATACAGGAATTGATTTAAAAGCTGGTCTTTTATATCGTTTAATTGTTTTAGTAGTTGGCTTTATTTTATTTAATTTCTTTACTATTTTACATGCTAAGAAAGTATTAAAAGAAAAGGATGAAAAAGCAGAAGTTAAAGATCCATTTAAAGTGGAAAAGCTAAGTGGAGCAGAAGAAAAAGCTCACGCTTGGCCAATTGTTCTATTATTTGTTTTAATTTTTGTTATAACAGTTTTAGGATATGTTGATTGGAATACTAATTTTGGTATTACTTTCTTCAGAGATATTCACGATAAGATCTTATCATTTGCCTTAAAAGATATACCTTTAATAGGTAAATTATTTAGTGAAAAATTAGGAGCAATGACACCAGTAAGTGCTATAATGGGTACTTTATTTAAAACTGGTTATAGTGTAAGTGGCTATTTTGGCGCTTGGAATTTAATGCACGGTTCAATGTTATTAATCATTGCGACAATTATTATAGCTATTGCTAATAAAATTAAATTTAATGATTTTATTTCATCTTATGCTGAAGGGACGAAAAAAATTATTGTTCCTGTTGCAGCTTTAATGGGAGCATATTTAATTATGTCAGCTGCATATGTAACTCCTTTTGTCACAACAATTACAAATACCATCTTCAACGGTGTAACTAAATTTAATCCATATCTAGTATCACTTGGAGCATTTATTACTAATGCTTTCCATCCAGATTTTGGATTCTCAGGATATTTAGTAGGTTCATTCTATGCCGCTACTTTTGCATCTAATATTGATTTAGTTCATACAATCTTTATTACAATGTATGGCTTTGTATCATTATTTGTTCCATCTAGTGCCCTACTTTTAGTTGGACTTACATACTTAGATATTGATTACAAAGATTGGATTAAATATATTTGGTTATTCCTTTTAGGAATACTTGTAATACTAATCGTTTTATTTACAGTAGTTACATATATTTAATAGAATTTTAAGGTTTAGCTTCGGTTAGACCTTTTTATTTGGCATATTTTTTACTATTAATAAATTTTATAATTAAACCGATAAAAATAAAATTGATTATAGTATTGGTTCCTCCATAAGATAGAAAGGGAAGCGGTATACCCATTATAGGTAGTAATCCTAAATTCATTGCAATATTATATACTTGATGAAAGATAAAGATAGAGACGTAAGTAAAACTAAATATTTTTATTTTATTATTTTGCAAATGACTTAGTTTATATAAAAGATAAATATCAATAATAAAAAAACAAAGTAAAATAAGAAGACCAGAAAATAAACCAAAATTACCAATAGAAAAAGCAAAGAAAAAATCAGTTGGAGCCTCAGGAATATACAAAAGAATTTTATTTAAACCTACCCCTAAAAGAGAAGATGACCCAATGGTAATTAAGGCTTGGGTTAATTGATAACTATTGCCAGTAGCAAAATTTATTAATCTATCCATTCGATAGAAAAATGAGGTACCAATTAATTTTATTAAAATAGGTTGATAGAAAAAATAAAGAATAAAGAAACTACCTAATAAAAAAAATAGAATTGTAAAGAATGTTATATACCACCATTTATTAAGTTTTAATGATAATATTACCACTAATAAAATTATTAAATAATTGATGATGGCACCTGTATCTGGTTCTAAGAAAACTAACAAGGAAGGAATAATTGTTATCATAAATAATTTAATAAGTAAAATAAATTCATCTTTTAAAGAATTTAATCTAGCATTTTTGCTAATATTAACTAAAAAAAGAGCCAAAGATAATTTCATTAATTCTGAGGGTTGCAAGGAAATACCTTTAAAACTAAGCCAACAGCGGGCACCATTAGTACTATCACCAATAAATAAAACTAAAATAAGCAAGATAAGAGAAATAAGATATAAATATTTAGAATATTTAAAGATATTATGTAATTTTAATTTTTGAATTATAAAGAAAATTAAGTAACCAAAAATAAACCAAATAATTTGTTTAAAAAAAACATTTACATAAATATTACTAATAAGTTTAGCATTATACATATTTAAAAGACTTATTAAAGTTAAAATAAGTAAGGGAATGAATAAAAATAAATTGTCTTTTTTTAATGTCTTCATATTACTATTATGGTTCAAAAAATAGTTATTTATCATAAAATATAATTAAGGTGATAGAATGAAAGATTTACCAAAAGTATTTGAAGGAAAAATTGATAATATTATGAAAAATACGCAAGATATTTTTTATGGTAATGAAAGAAGTGAAGAGAAAAAAAGAGATAGTTTAAGTATTATTAAAAAAATAAATAATATTTTTGCATCTCCTAATTATGTCTATAAAAGTAAAGTAAGAATTACTTTAGCTAATAGTGTTGTTGAAAAAGTAATTGTCGGTAAAACCAGTACTAGTCTTTTAACTATAACAGGTGAACAAATTAAAATAATGGATATTATGGATATTGAAAAGATTTAATCAAGAACATCGTTATGAAAATAATTCTAAAATAATTTATAAAAACAAATAAAAAAAAATATATTAGACTATTTCGTCAATATATTTTTTTAATTGCTTAGCATTTTTATCAAAAATAATTTTTAATTGATTATCAATTTCAACTATTCCTTTAGCGCCTAGATGTTGAATTGCATCTTTTTGAACAAGACTAACATCTCTAAGTATTACTTTAAAACGACTCATATTACATTCAGCATTAATAATATTATCTTTACCACCTAAATATTCAATTAATTTATTTTCTTTAATGGCAAAATCTTTTCTTGTTAGTTTTAAAGCCACTGCTAAAATAATAAGAATAACTATGGCAATAATTACATATTGTAATATTGGACTCAAAATTAATCACCCATAGTAATTATACTATAAATGATGAAGATTTAAAAGAAGTAATTAATGATACTCACTTTTTTATAAATTAAACATAAATTAATAATGAGAATATGAAAGGGTGAAATGATGAATAATAATAATTCAGGAAATTCAAATAGTTCTGGTAACTGTATTAATGAAATATTAAGTATTATTTTAGTATTACAAGAAAATGCTTGTCCAGATAACTGCTTAGATACTTGTGATAGACCAATGCTTGGTGGAGGTAGTAACTGCTTAGTTTGTAATACAAGACCAGTAATGCTTTATACTTGCTCAGGAAATGGTACACCTTGGAGTATGCCAATAAGTAAAGATGTTACAACTAATTGTAGTGAACAACCTATTGGTGGTAATTGTTCAACAGTATTTAGAGTAGAAAAAATCGAAGGAAATTGTTGTACTTTTAGAGTACTTGCTGAAAATACTGATCCAACAAGTTTGTATCCATATGTAACAACAAACTCATTCTTCACTATGGATTGTGGTTGCCTATGTGCAATTAGATGCTTATCAGATACATATGTAGATTGTGTTTGCTAAATTGCAAAGTGTAAATGAAACCATAAGCAATTATGGTTTTTTTAAGTCTCAAAATTTTGGTTATATTGTCTTGTATTATTAATTTTTTCAATAATATTTTGATCTCTTGAAGGATTTTGAAATAAAATGTATGGTTCTATTTCTAAAACCTTGGCAATTAATTCAATTTTATTAATAGTAGGGCAGTGTTTGCCTCTTTCAATATCTGTAATATAGCGAGAACTTAAAGAGCAAGATTCGGCTAATTCTTCTTGTGAAATATTTTTTACATACCTATAATATTTAATATTAAAAACAAGTAAATCTTTTAAATTATTAAATTCTAATTTCATTTAATCACTACCTTATGTAAAGTATTTTAACACAAAGTATTCACAATAACTATGTTTAGCATTATATGAAAGTAATGAAGAAGATCTTGGCTATAATTATATCTATGATATTATTACCGGTTCAATTAAGTATATTGGTAATTTTAAGATAGATAGTTATGAAAGTGTTATCGAAGAAGAACTTGATAATAGTGAAAAAAAGAGTATTTTAGAATTAGAACAAGAATTATCTTTAGATAATTCACAAGAAAGAAAAATATCAAGAAAATAATCATAGTGTTTACTATGGTTTTTTTGAATATTAAAAAATAAATTGTACTTAAACCTAATTTATTTTATAATCTTATATTTGACAGTTGTAAGAAGTAATGAACTCTCAAACCCAGTGTTTATGCTGAATTGAGAGTTTTTTAAATTCTTAAAA
>CANQKO010000009.1 GCA_947624505.1 uncultured Bacilli bacterium
ACTTGGACTTTACCCTTAACATTAAAAATTGGTAATTCACTTACTTCTAGACCAACTATTTTTATTTTTTCTTTTAAAATATTCTCTAATAACTTATTTAAAAAGCGATAATTATTTTTATTATCTAAAAGAGTTGCTTTAAAAACACGGTCTATTTTAAGGGTATAAAATCTTTTTTTAGTTAAAGTCATTTTCCTCCCTTCTAGAAGAGAATTATTTCTCCCTTCACTATATATATAAAAGTATTTTTCCGGATTTCCTTTTAATTTTAGTAAAAAAGTTTAATTTTTTCAAAAATTTATTTAAAGCATCAAAAACGTTTGCAAAAAATTTTAAAAAGTTGTATACTTTATAAGTCTGATCCAGCAAATTTATATGCGTAAAAACAAGACTGTTTTACGCATATTTTTTTGCCTTAAAGACTAGAAGGAATGATTTTATGAATAATGAAGAAAACAAATTTTTAGGAAGTGAAAAGATATCAAAATTACTATTGAAATTTTCTATACCTTGTATTTTATCTTTACTAATAAGTTCTTTATATAACATAGTAGATCAAATATTTATTGGTAATAGTAATTTAGGATATTTAGGCAATGCGGCGACAGGAGTAGTTTATCCTATCACAATTATTGCAGTAGCTTTTGCTTGGTGTTTTGGTGATGGTGCAGCGGCTTATTTATCACTTTGTCAAGGTAGAGGAGATACTAAAAATGCTCACATTTCTGTTGGTAATAGTATAACTTTTACTATTATTATTAGTCTTATCTTTTTAATTTTAGGTTACATTTTTAAAGATCAACTATTATTTTTATTCGGGGCAAGTAGTCAAAGTATTAATTTAGCAAGAGATTACTATACCATTATTTTAGCAGGTATTCCTATTTATATGCTTGGTAATAGTATTAATGCTGTTATAAGAGCAGATGGGTCACCAAAAATATCAATGTAGCCACAGCCTTAGGGGCAATTATCAATATAATTTTAGATCCAATTTTTATTTTTACTTTTGATTTAGGTATTAAAGGAGCAGCTTATGCCACAGTTATTGGGCAAATAGCTACACTTATAGTATCAATTATTTATTATTTAAAACCTAAGACTTTTAAATTAACAATTAATAGTTTTAAAATAAATATGTCAGTATTTAAAAATGTTATTAAATTAGGAGTATCAACATTTATAACCCAAATGAGTATCGTTATTATATCTTTAGTATGTAATATAATGTTAAGTAAATATGGAGCTTTAAGTAAATATGGCAGTGATATTCCTATAGCTGTAATTGGTATTACAATGAAAGTATTTTCTATTGTTATTAATATTATTGTGGGAATTATTTTGGGAGCTCAACCAATTTTAGGTTATAATTATGGTGCGAAAAATATAAAAAGAGTCAAAGAAACATTTAATATAGTTACAATTGCATCATTACTTGTTGGTATTATATCAACTATAATATTTGAATTATCACCGACAACCATTATTAAAATTTTTGGTTCTAATGAACCTTTGTATTTAGAATTTGCAGTTATTTGCTTTCGTTTATTTTTAATGCTTGTTACATTTACTTGTTTAATTAAGATGGCCTCAATTTTTTTCCAAGCTGTTGGAGAACCTTTAAAAGCAGCGATTACCTCTTTAACAAGAGATATTGTCTTCTTTGTTCCTCTTGTAATTATACTTCCTAAATATTTTGGCATTAAAGGGTCTTTAATTGCGGCCCCAATTGCGGACTTTTTAGGAATACTAGTAACGGCTATTTTAGTTGTTAAATTCTTTAAATGTTTAGAAAGTAACGAAGTAAGTAAAAATGATTCTATATTAAAAGATTCGAAACCAGGATATATAATAACTATTTCTAGAATGCACGGAAGTCAAGGTAAAAAAATTGGTGAGTTAGTAGCTAGTAAATTAAAAATTCCTTATTACTATAAAGAAATGACGGCCTTAGCTGCTAAAGAAAGTGGGTTAGATAAAGAATTTATTTCTAATATTAATCGCAACAAAGATATTTTACATGATTTATATTTAACGTCATCTCCTGTTAAATATGCTATTTCAGCGCAAGATAAAGTTATTAAAATGATTGCTAGTAAAGGTTCTTCAGTTATTGTCGGAAGAGCATCAGATTATGTTTTAAAAGATAATCCTAAAGTAATTAAAATATTTATTTATGCTAATATGGAATATCGCATTAAAAATATAATGGATATGTATAAAGATTCTCGAAAACAAGCTATTAAAAATATTATTAGATCCGATAAAAATAGAGCTAGTTATTATGAACTTGTTTCTGGTAGTATTTGGGGTAATGTTGAAAATTATGATTTATGTATTGACGCTAGTATTGGCAAAGAAAAAACAGCCGAAATTATTTGTGAGTATATTAAGAAAAGAAATAAATGAATAAACTAATTGTTAATATTATATAATTAAGGTATAATAGATTTATAGATGGGAGTAGATATGAAAAAAATAGTATTTACAATTATAAGTTTAATTCTTTTATTTAGCGCCTCTGGTTGTGGTAAGGAAGTAACAGTGGATGAGTTAAATGCTGTTAACAATAAAATAATTGAACATTTTACTTCTGATGAAGCTCTTTATGATAATTTAACTTTTAACTATGTCGATGTTACTAATATGAAAGTAGTAGTGGGCTTACTTGAAAATACCAAAGAACAACAAAAGAAATTTAAAGAGATGGTTGTTGATTCAAAATATTTAGAATTTGTTCAAGGCGAAAATTTTAATGTTTTAGAAGATTATATGAGATAACTACCAATGGTAGTTTTTTCTTGTTTAAAAATAATATTAATGTTATACTATATACCTGAAACGAGGTAAATATGGAAAATTCTATTGATAGTAATTTTAAAATTAATGATTTATTTTTTAATGCCGATTTTGAAAGTATTTTAAATTTAGTAAATAATTGTGACAATAGCATAAACTTAGATCTTTTAAAGATGATTTATCTTTATGCCAATTATTTGATGCACTATCCTAATGGGTATAGTAAGAGTACAGAAGATTTAGTAAGGGAACTAAAGGAATTAAATGTGAAAATTACTTCTTTTGATCGAGATACTCTTGTTAAAACAAGAGATGCAATTTTTAAAACTAAATGGGAAACTATTATTAAAAAGATTTTTCTTATTTCTTTAAATCATCCTGAATATTATGAATTAAGTTCTTTAATTTATCAAAATGATGATAGAAATATAAAAATATATTGTGCTTGTAATGGCAATTATAGTGCTTTTATATATGACGATGATGAACTTGTAAGAAGAAGTGCTAAAATAAAAGATGATTTTTATAAAAGTTTTCGTAAAGCAAGTGATGAAGAAAGAGAAAATATTAAATTTTTAGCTAAAGCTTTAGATTTTGGGGCAATTTCTTTAAAGAAAGTAGAGTTATCACAAATTGTGGATGCTGATAAATTAAATGCAACTTTTATTAGTTTGATTTTTACTCCAATTAAAATTAATGATATTGATTATGATATTATCTATAATATTGAAGATCGAAGAGTATTAGCAAGTAAAATATATGCTTATATAAAGGAACATAATGATGTAATTAATAGTGATATGTTTCCAAAATCATTTAATGATGTTAAAAGGGTTAGAAAATAACCTTTTTATATTGCCAAGTAACTTAATAAATTGTATACTTTAGTTAGAGAAATGGATGGTGTTTGATGAAAAAAGGAATAAAAATAATTTTAGAGGTTGTCTTTTTAGTCTTGATACTTGTTCTACTTGATAGTGTACAAGCTAAAATATTTAATACAAGACCAATAATTAGAGTTAAAGAAAATGTTGATGGCGGATTAGTCGATTATGTTAATAAAGGTTTATTAGTTAAAAATTATGTTTGTACTGATGGAACTGATAAAACTGTTTTTCTTAATAAGAAATATGATTGTAGTGATTCAGTTAAAATTAAAGAAATAGTAGATACTTCTAAAGATGAAAAAGATTTTGCTTGTGATGAAATGACTGAAGAATTTTATGACGATGGAAGTTATAAATATGCTTATAGTTGTGTTAAAAGTAAATATGTCTTAGTAAGATATAAAAATGGTTTTGAAGAAACTGTTAAAGATGCTTTAAAAAAGGGTAAGATTACAATTGAAGATTTAGATAATTATAATATTGAATATATTAAAACCGCTAAAGAAATAGATCTTACTTGTTTAAAATCATTCTTAGGGGGTTTAATAACAACTGAAAAAGTTATGCCAAAAGTAGAGAAACTTAAAAATATTATTAGTGTTAGTTTAAAGAAAGTTGATTATTCATATATCGAAAAAGATAAATTAGGTATTTATGTTATTATTAAAACTAGTGATACTAAAGTTATTAATGCTTTAGAAAAGTATTTAGATAAAAATAACCAAGGTTATCATAAATATAATTTAAATGATTATACTATCTATGTAGAAAATGGCTTTAGTGATTTAGATTTAGAAGAAAGTAGATCTTGTTTAAAATAATTTGTTAGCAAATCTTATTGATTTGCTTCCTTTTTGTATGAGATAATAGTTTGCAACCAAGTTTTGCGAAAAAACAACTCAAAAGTGGTAGTTTGCAACCAGTAGAAAATTATAAAATCATTATGAAAGGAGAAAAATTATGAATAATAATTTAGCGGATAATTTAAAAAGAATAAGAAAAGAACATAATATGTCACAAGAGGAATTGGCAGAATCTTTAGGGGTATCAAGACAAGCCATAAGTAAATGGGAATCAAAAGCTGCTTACCCAGAAATGGATAAGATACTTGCATTATGTGATAAATTTAATTTAAATATTGATGATTTATTACATAAAGATATTAAAGAGGTTAAAAGTGAAGAGGATGCTAAAAGAAATATTAATAATTATATTGATGATTTTTTAAAATTTATTACTGATACAGTTAATTTATTTTTTAATATGAATTTTAAAAGTAAACTAAAATGTTTATTTGAACAAGCATTTATTATATTATTTCTTTGGTTAATTGATTTTATAATTATTTATCTTTTACAAAATATCTTTTTAGATATATTTAGTTTTATTCCTATAAATATATTATCTAAAATATCACCAATATTTACTTGGACACTTGTTTTAGCTTTAATTATATTATCAATAATTATTGTTGTTAAAGTTTTTAAATCAAGATATTTAAATTATTATGAAGATTTTAAAAAAGATCACAGTAATATTAAAGAAGAAAAAAATACGGAAGTAAAAGAAGAGGTTAAAGTAAATTTTAAAGAAAAAGATAGTAAGATAATTATTCGTGATCCCAAAGATAGTGATTATCATTTTTTAAAGGGTTTATTAAAAATCATTTTAGGTATAGTTAAATTCTTTAGTTTATTTATTGTAATTGGGTTATCTATTTCTTTAGCAACTTTATTTTGTGCTTTAGTGTTGTCTTTTCTACTTTGCAAAACGGGCCTTTTCTTTATCGGGTTAATCGGTGCCATTATATCTATTGCGATCATTAATTTAAATTTTCTGCTTATTTTTATAAACTTTATTTTAAATCGTTTAAATAATAAAAAACAAATTATTTTTACTAGTATTATATCTATTATTATTTTAGGTTTATCTGTAGGCTTAATATTTATTGGTACTCTAGATTTTGAAGTAATTAAAATTACCAATGATAATTATATTACTAAAAACATTACTTTAGATTTTTCTGATAATTTATATTTTACTGACAGTGATATTGAATATATTGAAAAAGATATTCCTAATATTATTTTAGAATATCAAACTTATAAATATTGTGATGTCAATTATGATTCTTATAATAGTGGTATTTATTTATATAACCATTGTGAAAACGATATAAAATTTATTAAAGATTATATAAGTAAATTAAATAGTAAAAAGATTATGGAATTCGATAGTTATTTAAAAAATATCAAAGTATATGCAAGTAAAGAGAATATTCTTAAATTAAAAGATAATTATAATAAACATCTTAATTATTATAATAAAGAAAATGAATATCTTAATAAAATTGATGAATATGAGAATAGAATTAATGAACTTGAAATGGAACTAGATTATTATAAACAAGAATTAGATAGATATTAATTAAGATCTATCTTTTTTAGTGTAGATATTTTTTTAAATAAATTATATACTTAATTTATGAAAGAAAAAGTAAATATTAAAAAATTATTAAGTTATGGTTTTATTAAAAAAGATAATTACTATTATTATGAAGATATATTATTAGAAAATAAATTTAAGATAATAGTAATTTTTAATAATGATTTATTAGATGCTAAAGTAATAGATATAAATACTTTAGAAGAATATATATTAGTTAAATTAAAAGATATAAATGGAGAATATGTGGGGAAAATTAGAGATTTATATTTAAAAAAGTTAGCTGATATTAAAAGTAAATGTTTTGAAAAAGAATTATTTAAGTTTAAACAAACTAAAGATGTAGTTAAATATTTACAAACAAAATATAATGTGACTCCAGAGTTTTTATGGGATGATGATGTTAATGCAGCGATTAGAAATAAAGATAATTTAAAATGGTTTGGAATAATAATGACTGTGGCAAAAGAAAAGCTGGGTCTTGAAAGTAAGGAATTAGTAGAAATAATTGATTTAAAAATTGATCCTAAAAAGATAGAAAATTTAGTTGATAATAAGAAGTATTTTAGAGGTTATCATATGAATAAAAAATATTGGCTTACTATTATTTTAGATGAAAGCACCGATAATAAGATAATTTTTGATTTAATAGATGAAAGTTACAACGCTACTAAAAAAGGTTAATAAATTTTATTGACTTTTAAAATAATATAAGCATAATAAATGTAAATTTTAAAAAGGCAATTGAAATTTTATATTGGTTAATAAATATAGTAATTAAATCACTTAACGAAAGAGATTTACTTAATATGGGCATTGATGCCAATAAGACACCTGCAAGTTTTTCTACTGAAGCTGCAACCAAAAAACTTTATAATATAGTAAATAAAATGATTACCAATTTATCTTATAAGGATTATTGTAAATTATGCCAAATTCAAGGTGAGAAAACTTTATATTTCTATGCTACAAAGTTTAGAAGAGATGCTCTTCCTGATGAAGATATTCCGGCTGACATAGCTAGCGATTTAATTGAAGAAAAAGTACAACAAGTTGCAGCACAATTTAAAGAAATCTATGATTTATGGTTGGCAATATATTGTGGAAAAGAAAATTATGAAGAAGCCAAAAAAGAATGGGCAAGATTAAGTGTTGATGAAACAGTGCCTGTAGAAGTAGGTACTAAAAGACAAAGACAAAAATAATATCGTCAAGATATTGTTTTTTTATGTTAAGATTTAAAATTTCTATTACGAAAAAGTGTGTGCAGACACAAAAATTCGGAATGGAGAATATTTATATGAAAGAAATAAAAAGAGATAATTATTTAGAAAAATTAGTAAAAAGAATGGATAATGGTTTAATAAAAATAATAACTGGATTAAGAAGAAGTGGTAAATCATATTTATTAGAACATATATTTAAAGATTACTTAGTTAAAGAAGGTATAAATAATAATCATATTATTTATTTAAGCTTTGATAACAATCTAGATTTTGATTTTGATATAAAAAATGCTAAATTAGTATTAGAATTTATTAAAAGTAAAATAAAAGATAATAAAAAATATTATTTATTATTAGATGAAGTTCAAAAAATTGGTAATAATAATGAATTTGTTGATGTTTTAAATAGTTTATTACATCTTAAAAATGTTGATATTTACGTAACTGGTAGCAATTCAAAATTTTTATCCAAAGATATTGCTACAGAATTTAGAGGAAGAGGAGATGTTATTCATTTATATCCTTTAACTTTTAAAGAATATATAGAAAGTTATAAGGGAAGTATTTATGAGGCTTTCGATGATTACTTTTTATATGGTGGTCTACCTTTAATTTTAAGTTATGATAGTGATGAAGATAAAGCTAAATATTTAAAAAATTTATTTGCTGAAACTTATACTGCAGATATTAAAGAAAGATATAATATAAAAAATCTAATTGCATTAGATGAACTTTTAAATATTCTTTCTTCAAATGTTGGTTCCTTAACTAACCCTTCTAAATTAGCTAATACCTTTAAAAGCTAAAAAAAAAGTGATATTACTGATAAAACAATTAACACTTATATTAGTTATTTAGAAGATGCTTTTTTAATTAATAAATCAATAAGATATGATATAAAAGGTAAGAAATTTATTAATACTCCCTTAAAATACTATTTTGAAGATATTGGCTTACGTAATGCCAGATTAAATTTCATAAATATAGATGAAGGACATCCAATGGAAAATATTATTTATAATGAACTTTTAGCAAGAGGTTTTAATATTGATGTTGGTGTAGTAGAAATATATAGTAAGAATGATCAAGATAAAACAGAAAGAATTATTACTGAAGTTGATTTTATTGCTAATTTAGGTAATAAAAAATATTATATTCAATCATCTTATAATTTAAATAATAATGAAAAAGTGGTGCAAGAAAGTAGGCCTTTATATAATATAGATGACTCTTTTAAAAAAATAATTATTGTTAAAGATGATATTAAGCCAAGAAGAGATGATTATGGTATTACGACAATGGGAATTTATTATTTTTTACTTAATGAAGATAGTTTAGATGCTTAAATTATAGTATAATAAATTTATGGAGGATTTAAATGGAAATAATTACAATAGGAAAGGGCCAAGAATTAGTGAGTCCAAATGAAGTAAGATTAAACATTCATTTTTATTTAAAAGGTAATACTTATGAAGAAGTATTAAAAAAAGGAACTTTAAATGTTTTAAATTTTATAAATGAAATAATGATTAAAAATGATTTTATGAAAGAAGATTTAAAAACTAGAAGTTATGTTATTAGAGAAGAAAAGAAATATAATGAAGTAACCAAAAGTTATGAGTTTGATTATTATTCATTTAATGAATATGCTACCCTTAAATTTACTTACGATAAAGTATTACTTATGAAATTAATGAGTGAAATTGCAACTTTAGAAAATCCACCAATGTATGAAATTAATTTTGCATTAAGTAATGAAAAAGAATATCAAGAAAAAGTTTTAAAAGAGGCTTTTAATAATGCTAAAGAAAAAGCAGGTTTTATTGCGAGTGCAGCTGGTAAAAAAATAAAAGAGTGTGTCAAAGTTGATTATAAACCATTTAATATTGATTACACAACTAGAGGTAATTTAGATAGTGAAATGATGTATAAAGCGGCGAGCAATGAAATATTAAATGAAGTAACAAATGCTTTTACCCCTGAAGATATTTTAGTTGAAGAAACATTATATACATTGTGGATGACAGAGTAGGAGGATAAATATGTGTACTGCAATAACTTATAATACTAAAGATCATTATTTTGGAAGGAATTTAGATTTAGAATATTCTTATAAAGAAAGTGTAACTATAACACCAAGGAATTATGAATTTAATTTTCGGAAAATTAATAAATTAAAAAATCATCATGCTATTATTGGGATGGCTTATGTGGTAGATAACTACCCATTATATTATGATGCCGTTAATGAATGTGGTTTAGGAATGGCTGGTTTAAATTTTCCCGGTAATGCCTATTATCATAATGAAGTAAGTGATAAAAATAATATTGCTCCTTTTGAATTTATTCCTTATATTTTAGGAAGTTGTTCTAATATCAAAGAAGTAAAAGAAATATTAAATAACACAAATATTTGTAATATTAATTATAGTGATGAATTAAAAGCATCTCCTCTTCATTGGATAATTTCTGATAAAGAAGAATCAATAACAGTTGAAAGTGTTAAAGATGGTTTAAAAGTTTATGATAATCCCGTTGGTGTTTTAACTAATAATCCAACATTTGATATCCAAATGTTTAATTTAAATAATTATCTTAGTTTGTCAACTGAAGCCCCAGTTAATAATTTTTCATCTAAATTAAATTTTGATATTTATAGTCGAGGTATGGGTGCCTTAGGTCTTCCTGGCGATTTATCAAGCGTATCACGTTTTGTCAAAGCAACATTTACCAAAATGAATTCCCTTTCACCAAGTGATGAAAATTCTTCAATTAGTCAATTTTTTCATATCTTAGAGTCAGTTTATCAACAAAGAGGTTGTGTTCATATGGGTGACAATAAATATGAAATAACAATTTATTCATCTTGTGTTAATATGGATAAAGGTATTTATTATTATAAAACTTATGACAATAGTGGTATCACCAGTGTTAATATGCATAAAGAAGCTTTAGATAGTGATAAATTAGTTAGTTATGAACTTATAAGTGAAAATAAAATATATGAACAAAATTAAGATAGGTTAATCTATCTTTTTTAAATGCCTAAATATTTTATTTATATTCCTAATATATTAGCTAGATTATAATAAAAAATAAAGATAAAATGAAATTATGAAAGGAAGAGTGTAAAATGAATTTAGGAAAAAATATTGCTAATTTAAGAAAGGAAGCGAAATTATCACAAGAAGAACTTGCGGAAATATTAAATGTATCAAGACAAACAATTTCTAACTGGGAGTTATCAGAAACTTTTCCATCTTCATCCCAACTTCTAGAAATAAGTGCATATTTTAAAATAACCCCCAATGAATTATTAGGTATTGATAATACTTGTTATGTTATTGATAAAATTAATAAAACCGAAAAGTTAGTTAAAAAACAAATTAAATTTACGAAAATTATTTTTATTACCATTTACATTTTAATATTGTTTGCTTTAGTAGGGTATATTATTTATACTTTTACAAATAAAGATTTTACTAAATCTTATCAAGGTGATTTTTATTGTGAAATTAAAAATGATAAAATTTATAAAGGCATCAATATTTCTCTTATTCCTGGTGGTGGGAAAAATTATAACTGGAATACTAATGAGATGGTTGAACACGATAACATATATAAAGTTTTAGTAACTGAATATAAACAAAATGGTGAAAGTGATGAATATTACTTAAGTGTTGGTTACTCTTATAAAGAAGCAATTGATTCCCTTAATTATCTTAAGAAAACTATTTTAGATAACGGGGGAATATGTCATTAAAATAGCAAAAAATTAATTTTATTTATATACTTTTTGGCATCTTTAGAGTAGAATATACTTTAGTAGGTGGGAATATGAAAAAATCTGTTAAAAATATTATTAAGTATAATTTTAAAACATTAATTGGTTTTGAAATATTATATAAGTTATTATCTTCAATTATTTTTGTTCCTTTATTTTTAGAAATATTTAAATTAATAACTAAAATAAGTGGTTATAGTTACTTAACATTAGAAAATATTATTAATTTTCTTTTAAATCCTATAACGATTATATTTCTAATTATATTAATAATGGTTTTAACATTTTATACCCTTATTGATATAAGTACGATAATTATTATTTTAGATAGTTCTTATAATGAAAAGAAAATAAGTATTAAAGAGGCTTTTTTAACGGGGGTATCAAAATCTTTTAAACTATTAAATTATCGAAATATATTAATGGCTTTCTTAATTATCTTTTTAATACCTTTCTTAAATATTGGTATATCAGGAAGTTTTATTTCCACCATTAAAATTCCTGAGTTTATTAGTGATTTTATTTTTAATAATCAAACATTAACTTTTTTATATACTACGTTACTTATAATTTTAACAATTATCTTATTTAGATGGTTATATGTCATTCATTATTTTGTTTTAGAAGACTGTCATTTTAAAGAAGCTAGAAAGAAAAGTATTAATTTAAGTAAGAAAAATAAACTTAAAGATTTTATTAAAATAATATTTACCCAAATTATTATTGGTATTTTATATTTAATATTTATCTTTATTAGTATTGGGTTAATTGTTTTATTATATAAAGTATTTAGTAAATATAATTTGTTTAGTAATTTATCTATAACTATTATTTGGTTAGTTATAATTATATCTTTTATCATAATGCTTTTATTATCTACCCCCATAAGTTATGCCATTATTAGTATTTTATTTTATAAACATAAAGAAGAGAAAAAAGAAAGTATTAAACATTTAAAAATTAAAGAAAAAGATATTCTTAATAAGAAGAAATTTAATATTTTTAAATATACTGTTATTGTCTTAGTTATTATCTGTTCAACTATCTTTACTTATGGAGTAATAACTAAAAAATATAATTTAAATATTGAATATTTAAGAACTATGGAAGTAACAGCCCACCGAGGGGCATCATTTAATTATCCGGAAAATACGCTTAGTGCTTTTTATGGTGCGAAAGATCTTGGAGCAGACTGGATAGAATTAGACATCCAACAAACTAAAGATAGAAAGATTATTGTTTCTCACGATACTAATTTAAAAAGAACAACGGGTTTAAATAAAAATGTTTATGATTTAACTTATGATGAAATAAAAGATTTAGATGCTGGTAGTTTCTTTAGTACTGATTTTAAAGATGAAAGAATTCCTTTACTTGAGGATGTTATCAAATTTGCTAAAGATCATAATATTAAACTAAATATTGAAATTAAACCATCTGGTAAAGAAGTTGACTTTGAAAAAGATATTGCTACTTTAATATTAGATTATGATTTTATAGATAATTGTGTGGTTACAAGTCAAGTTTATGATGTTTTAGAAAATGTTAAAAAGGCTAATAATAATATTAAAACAGTCTATGTTATGAGCCTTGCTTATGGAAATTTAACTACTTTAGAATATGCTGATAATTTTAGTATTGAAGCAAGTAGTATTACTAAGACTTTAGTAAGTAAAATTCATAATGAAGGTAAAGAAATATATGCTTGGACAGTTAATACAGCAAGTAGTATTAATGAAATGATTGATTTAAATGTTGATAATATTATTACAGATAATATTACTCTTGCAAAAGAAACTATTTATAATAGTAAAACCAGTAACATTATTAAAGAATTTATTAAAAGAATAGAAAATTTATTAAAATAATATTATAATATTTTTAGGAGAGTGGAATAATGGAAAAAGAAAATAATAAAAAGGGTTTTGATATTGATAAAATAATTATTATTGCCTTATTTGGTATTATCGTTTTATTAATTATTTTAATATTTAAATTATATGATAATGATGATAAATACATTTATAATAATACTAATGGAAATAATAGTAACTATACTACTAATGACCGAATTGATACCACCAATATTAAGATAAGTCGTGATGATGCTTTAGATATTGCTTTAAAAGATTTAAATATTAAAGCAAGTGAAACATTTGATATTGATATTGAACTTGAAAATAAATATGGTAGTGTTGTTTATGAAGTTAATTTCCATAGTGGTATTCACGAATATGAATACTATATTGATGCTAAAAGTGGAGAAATCATCCATTCTTTTAGAGAAATAGATTATTAAGGAGAGATTACAATTATGCGAAAAAAAATAAATACAACAGAAGCTATTTTTCCAATGCCTGTCTTATTAATTGCTACTTATAATGAAGATGGTAGTGTTAATGTAATGAATGCTGCTTGGGGAATGATGATAGATAGAGATATTATTGCACTTAATTTAACAGAAAGTCATAAAACAGTTAAAAATATTAAAGAAACTAAAGCTTTTACTGTTAGTATTGCTGATGCAGATCACGTTAGGGATGCTGATTATTTTGGGGTTGTTTCTGGTAATAATGTTACAGATAAATTAGCTAAAACTAATTTAACTAGTAGTAAATCAGAAATTGTTAATGCCCCCATTATAAATGAATTACCAGTATGTATGGAATGTAAATTTATTGAATATCAAAGTAATACTTATGGAGCTGGTGTGATAGGTAAAGTTTTACAAACTACAGTCAGAGATGATGTTATGAATAATGGTAAAGTTGATGTTGAAAAAATAAAAGCAATTGCCTTTGATCCTTATACTAAAGGATATTATGAAGTAACTAAAAGAGTTGGTAATGCTTTTAAAGATGGTCTAGAAAAAATAAATTAAGTGAAAACTTAGTTTTTTTTTGAAAAATTTTCTCTAAAAAAAAGGAAATCGAAGAAAAAACGCTAATATATATAGTGAAGGGAGGAAAAAAATTTGCTTACTTAACAGATGATTTAGCTTATAACTGAATTGCTTATGGTAATAGTACCAGTTATAAGAATAATCAGTGTGAATAAAAAATAGAAAAGGAGAGATGATTAATGGACACTGAAACAAAAAAATTTTTTGGCTTAATGTATGATCGCATATTTAAAGCTGTGGCTTTAAATAGAGAAAAAGATTATACATTTCTTAATATGCTTCTTACCGATATACTTGAAGAAGATATTGTTGTAATGGAAGCTAACGCGTATGAAGTAAAAGTAGATAGTGTTATAGAAAAAGTAAAAATATTAGATATATTAGCATTAACAAAAGATAATGATTTAATTAATATTGAACTTAACAATTCATTTGATAAAGCTGTATTAGAAAGAAATTTAATTTATTATCTAAGTTTAATTACAAAAGATTTTAAACATTATAAAGAAAAAATTAAACAAAAAATAAAGAGAAAAATGCAAATAAATTTAAACTTTCAAAAAATAGGGAATCACTTTAAAGAATATATAAAAATATATAATGTAACGGAAAAAGAAGTGTATTATGATCAATTTGAAATAATAAATGTAAATGTTTTAAAATATAAGAAAATGTGTTATGATAAAATCATCAAAGGAAATAAAGAACATATTTCTTTAGTATCACTAGTATCTAATAAAGAAGAATTAGAAGAGTTAGGTATGAAAGATAGTATAATAAGGGAAGTGGGAAATAAAGTGTTTGAATTAAATGATGATGAAAAAGTAAGAGATCAAATAGAAAGAGAAATGGATGCCAAAATATTATATAAAAATGGATTAAAATATGCTAGAGAAGACGGTTATGATGATGGCTATGAAGAAGCCAAAATATCTATAGTTAAAAATTTACTACAAATTGGATCATTATCTATAAAAGAAATAGCTACAGCAGCTAACCTAGAAGAAGATGAAGTGTTAAAAATTCAAAAAGAAATGCTAAAAGATAAGAAATAAATTAATTATAGTTGCGATTTAAGTATTAGGAATTATTTTACACATAAAAAAGTTACGAAGTCAATATTTATAATGTTTTACTAATATAAATTATTAAGGAAAAAAAAGAATTATCTAAAACTAGTATCTAATTGTTAATGACACTAAGAATGTACAAAAATGGGAATTTAAGTATGTATAAAAAGATTCCTAATTGTGCATTCTTTTTGATTGCCTTTTTGTAACAATCGTAATAAAACAGTCATTAAATTTGTAAATAAAAGAGACAAATTCGCCATATTTCGACAAATGTTTACATCAATAGACAAAACTTGTCAAAACTTCCTATGGCTTTTTGTCAAATATTATCTTATAATGAATTTACAAGCAGTACAAAAATTATAGAAAAAAGGAGAAAATGATGAAAAATAGTATTAGAGTATTAGTTATTGATAATGATTCAGTAACTAAAGACTTAGAGAAGTACTTTAGCAGTCACGAAGTAATTAAGGTAGTAGCTTGTAAAAATAATGGGGAGGATGGTCTTAGTTATTTAATCAATCACATTAATGATGTTGATGTTATTGTAATGGATTTAGTCATTCCTAAAATGGATGGTTTATATGTTTTAAGTGAAATGGCTTCCCGAAAGATTAACAAAAATGTTATTGTTACAACTAGTTTTAGAGATGAACATATATTAGAAGAAGCTAATAAATTTGGTATTGATTATTATATGTTAAAACCAATTAATTATGCGAGTTTAGAAAAACGAATAATTTCATTTGATAATAATGAACCTAGTAAATCATTTGAACAAGAAAGGGTTTTAACTAGTTTACTTCATAATTTAGGTATTCCTTCGCATATTAGAGGATATCAATATATAAAAGAGGGAGTACAACTAGTGTATAAAGACGAAAAAATGATTTCTTATGTTACTAAAGATGTTTACCCAGAAATTGCTAAGAAATTTGATACAACATCGACAAGAGTCGAAAGAGCTATTAGACACGCAATAGAAATAAGCTGGAATAGAGGTGACATTAATTTAATGGAAAGTATCTTTGGTAATAGTGTTAATATTAATAGAGATAAACCAACTAATGCTGAATATTTAACCACTCTTGCTGATAAATTAAGAGTTGATAACCATTTGGTATATAATTAAGCAAAAAGACCAACTTTTTTGCTTTTTTTGATGATAAACAAAAAGTCAGTAAATTGTATTTTTTAAGAAGTTATGATATATTTATATTAAGGTGAAATTGATGAAAAAGATTTTGACTATTATTTTAGATGGCTTTGGTTTAAGAGATGAAGAAAAAGGAAATGCCATTAAAGCTGCCGATATGAAAACTTTTAAACGCCTTTGGGATGAATATCCTCATTCCTCATTATATGCGTCAGAAGAATATGTTGGTTTACATAAAGGCCAATTTGGTAATAGTGAAACTGGTCATTTAACTATAGGGGCTGGCCGTTTAATCAAACAAAATGAAACGTTAGTTAATGAATTTTTAGATAGCAATGTTTTAGAAAATGAAAAATTTCAAGAATTATTAATGGCTAAAGATAAAGATATTCATATAATGGGTCTTTTAAGCGATGGTAATGTTCACGCAGGCATTGATGATTTTATTAAGTTATATCAAATATTAGTTAAAAATGGTTTTAAAAAAATTCATTTTCATATTATAACTGATGGAAGAGATACTGGGGTTAAAGATGCTTATAAATATATTGAGCAAATTATAGATTTAATTAAAAATAACAAAGTTGGGGATATTGCTACCATTGCAGGAAGATATTATGCAATGGATCGTGATCGAAATTTTGAAAGAACTAAAGTCTACTATGATTTAGTTACTAGAGGAATAGGTATTAACAATAATGATATTAAAGATGCTTTAGATAAAATGTATGCTAAAGATATAACTGATGAATTTATAAGACCAATTGTTATTAATCAATCCTCTTTAATTAAAAATGGCGATGTCCTTATATGGATGAATTATCGAGCAGATCGAGCTAAACAAATATTATCATCTTTTGTTGATGCCTCTTTTGAACCATTTAAACCTGTTATTACTGATTTAGATGTTTATTCTTTTTTACCTATTGATAAGAATATACCAACTAAAAATTTTATCGATGAAGTGGATATTACCAACCCTTTAGGACTTTATTTAGAAAAATTAGAATTAACTCAAGCAAGAATTGCTGAAACTGAAAAGTTTCCTCACGTTACTTATTTCTTTGATGGTGGTTATAGTGGTAAGATAAGTAAATGTAATCAGTTTTTAATACCATCGCCTAAAGTTGCTACTTATGATTTAAAACCAGAAATGAGTGCAGTAGAAATTACTAAAAAATGTATTGAATGTATGATGCAAGATTATGATTTTATTTTAATGAATTTTGCTAATCCCGATATGGTTGGTCATACTGGTAATTTTGAAGCAACAGTTAAAGCTTGTATGGCCGTTGATTTATGCTTAGAAAAAATAGTTGAAAAAGCTTTTGATAATTTTTATAAAGTTATTATCTTAGCAGATCACGGGAATGCCGATATAATGATTGATAATGAAGGTAATAAAGTAACCACGCATACATTAAGTAAAGTACCATTTATTATTTTAGATAAAAGTGTTAAGTTAAAAGAAAGTGGTGATTTAACAATGGTTGCTCCCACTATTTTAGAGTATATGGACATAGCTATACCCGAAGAAATGAAAGATACAGATATTTTAATTAAATAGGAGTATTTAAAAATGAGTAGAAGACAAAGAAAAAAATTAATTATTATTTTAGTCATATTATTGTTGCTTTGTGTAATATGTTTTAGTAGTGTTATTTATTTAAAAAACCAAAATAGGGAGAATGATAATGTGAGTAAACCAAGTAATAATGGAAGTGTTGTTAAACCTAACAATAATGAAGAAGACCCTGTTTTAGTAGCGATTAAAAATGAACAATATTATTTAGAAAGAAATTTATCTCGTTATTTAAGTTATGCTAAGAGTAATCCTTCTAAAAGTGCTAAAGATATTGTTGCTGATGTTAATGCCCATATTGATAGTGCTTTTTATACTGATGTTGTGGATACAAATTTAGATGATGGATTACTTGTCCTTGTTAATAAATATCATAAACTACCTGATGATTATGAACCTGATTTAGTAGAAATGAGTAATATTTATTCTTATGATGGTTATAAAATGAACGCTACAGCGTATGAACATTTAAAAGATATGATTGATACTGCTAGTCAGGATGGAATAAAATTATTTAACATTTCTAGTTATCGCAGTTTTAAAACCCAAGAAAATTTATATAATCGTTATGTTAATAAAGATGGTAAAGAAGCTGCCGATACATATTCAGCAAGAGCGGGTTATTCAGAACATCAAACTGGTCTTGCCACTGACTTAAATACAGCTGATGAAAATAAACATTTTGAAAATACGAAAGAATATGCTTGGTTAAAAGCAAATGCTTATAAATATGGTTTTATTGAGAGATATCCTCAAGGTAAAGAATATATTACTGGTTATATTTTTGAACCTTGGCATTACCGTTATGTTGGCGAAAAAGTAGCTAAATATATATATGAAAATGATATAACTTTTGATGAATATTATGCGTTCTTTATTGAAAAATAATTTTAAGAATAGGAAGTGAATGAGTGGAAAGTGAGAATAAATCAAAAAAGAAAATACCTGTTATTGTAATATGTATTTTATTGATTGGTATCTTTTTAGTGGGAGGTATATCATATTATCTTCATCAAAAAGATAAAACTTCGGAAAATATTTATTATTTAGCTATTGATAATTTTAAAGAATATTTAATTAAAAATATTAATGATACAAGTCGTAAATATACTAATACTTTGGGTTCTAAAGGTAATATAAAAATGGAGTTACAAACTGAAGATAGTAAGTTAGATAATATATTTAATATTTTAAACAATACCTTAATTACTTATGATAGTGAAACAAATATTATAAATAATATTGGAAATATAAAATTAGGATTAAATTATAAAAATGCCAAAGTTGCTGATATAAATTGTTTAATTAAAAATAATGATGTTTTTCTCTTATTAGAAAATATTTATGACAAACCAATTAAAATAGCTGATAATGATTTTTCTACTTTTTGGAACAAAATTGATTTAAATAATTTTAGAACAATTATAAATGAATTAAGTAAAATAGTTAAAAATAATTTAAAGAAAGAATACTTTACGATTGAAAATGCCAATGATATAACAAATTATATTCTATCTATAAATAAAGATGATCTAAATAGTTATCGAAATAATTTAATAGAAAGTATTAAATATAATAATAGTTTATTAATGGCACTTTCTAGTATAACTAATAAAAGTATTGATGAAATAAAAAATAAAATTGATGAACAAAAGAAAGAATTTCAAAATATTGAAAATGATTTAAAAATAACAACAAAGATGAATAAAAACAGTAAGATAACAAATGTTACTATAGAGTATAGTAATACATATATAATAGATAATTTAAAAGATAATACTTATGAAATTAAAACTTTAGATAATGGTAAATATGTTAAATTAGGAACATTAGAAATAAAGAAAGATTATTTTAAAATCGATTATGAAAAAGATAAAATAAAAATAAATGGTAATATTTCTAATCAAGATAATGAATTAACATTTACTATTAATGTTACTAATGGAAATGAAAATTATTATATTAGCAATAATATTAATAACAATAAAGGTTTATTAAATGCTAGTTTAAATAATTTAGATTATAATATTAAATTAACTATTGATTATGAATTAAAAAATATTGAGAAAGTTAATGAATTTGATGTAAGTAATTATATTGAGTCAAGTATGATTAAAGAAGAAGATGGTAATAAGATTATTAGTAATTTAATGAATAATGATGGTGCTAAAACTCTAGTAAGTGATTTAATTACTTCTAATTTAGGTAGTTTAATATTTGGTAGTTTTGGAAGTGGAACAGAAGAAGCCAATATATAATTTAAAATGACTACAATTTATTTTGTAGTTTTTTTAAAGAATAGATAAATAATCAACTATAAGTATAATTTTATAAACAAATAGTAATATTATTGCTAAATATGTTGTATAATAATTAACTATAAGAAAAAAGGAGATGTAATAAATGGATATAAGGGTAATGGGTGCGGGACTTTGGAATAGATATAAGTCAAAAGATCCTGAAGCAGAAAAAAGAAGAGAAAGATGTCAAAGGGATACTGAAATTGCTACAAGAGAACAATACGATTTTACAAAAGAAGGATATCGCTCTAGTAGTTGCCCTGATACTTACCTTCCTTTAACAGAAGAAGAAAAAGAAAGACTGGCGTTACGCCTTGGTTTGGAATATCAAAAAGTAACAGAATCAAAAGAAGATAAAGGTATAAAAAGAAATCTTACAAGATAGATAGAACTGCATAAAAATATGGCAGTTTTTTTTTAAGTTAAAATATTTAATAAATTTTTTTTAAAAATAGCAAGTTTATAGTTGCATTTCATATAATTAGTGTGCTATAATGATATTCGTATGACTGCGATGATATGCGAGGTTGCTGATACACTAGGATGAGTTGGTAAACATCATTATAGAAATCAGGGAATTCGAATGGAGCAAGTCTATACTAGATATAGGCGAAAGGAGGACATTAGGAAATGTCAGAAAAAGTTAGAATCAATTTAAGAGCATACGATCATCGTGTTTTAGATATCGCTGCTTCTAAAATTGTTGAAACTGTAAAAAGAACAGGTGGGGAAGTATCTGGACCAGTGCCTCTTCCAACAGAAATTGAAAAGTTTACTGTTTTAAGAGCGGTTCACAATCACAAAGATAGTCGTGAACAATTTGAAAGAAGAACTCACAAAAGACTTGTGGATATTAAAAATCCAAGTAAAGAAACAATTGATGCATTAAGTCATTTAGATTTACCAAGTGGCGTTGACATCGATATTAAAACATTTAAATAAGATAGGTAGGAAAGGAAAAGTAAAATGAAAGGAATCTTAGGACGCAAAGTTGGAATGACACAAGTATTTACCAAAGATGGTAAATTAATTCCTGTAACTGTTGTGGCTTGCGATGAAAACGTTGTAATGCAAGTTAAGACAGTTGAAAAAGATGGTTATAATGCTATTCAACTTGGCGTATTTGAAAAGAAAAGTAATCGTGCGAATAAAGCTGAAATTGGCCACGCACAAAAAGCTAACACTACACCTAAGCGCTTCTTAAAAGAAATTAGAGATGTAGATGCTACTTATAATGTTGGAGATAAAATAGGGGTAGATGTATTTACTGTTGGTGATGTAGTAGATGTAACAGGTACTACTAAAGGTAAAGGTACACAAGGTGTTATCAAAAAATGGAATCAGTCTAGAGGTCCAATGGGACACGGATCACATTACCATAGAAAACCGGGTTCTCTTGGAACTATGCTTCCTAAAAGAGTATTAAAAGGTAAGAAATTACCAGGACATATGGGTGTTGAAACTGTTACAATTCAAAATCTAGAAATTATTGAAGTTAATACAAACGATAATTATATTTTAGTTAGTGGTAATATTCCAGGGGCAAAAAATTCTTTAGTTTATATTAGAACAGCAATTAAAAATTCAAGAAAGGCTTCGCCAAAAGAACTTTTAACTTATGAAAGCGAAAAAGAAGAAACTGTTGTTGATGAAGTTGTAGAAGAAGTAACAAATGAAAATGTTACTGAAGAGGCTAATCAAAATACTGAAGAAGTAGTAGAGACAGTTGAAACTGAAGAAGTAAAAGAAGAAACTAAAGAAGAAAATCCAGAAGAGGCTAATAATTAGTCTAGAAAGGAAATAAAAATGACAAAGATAAGTGTTAAAAATTTAAAGGGTGAAGATGTTAAAGATATTACCCTTGATAGTAAAATTTGGAATATTGATGTTAATGATGATGCCCTAAAGAAAATGATTCGTTTACAACTAGATAGTACTCGTCAAGGAACAAGAAAGACAAAATCAAGAGCAGAAGTTTCTGGTGGCGGTAGAAAACCTTGGAAACAAAAAGGTACAGGACGTGCTCGTCAAGGTAGTATTCGTGCTACTCAATGGCGTGGTGGCGGTATTGCTTTTGGCGTTGATAATCGTGATTATACATTTAAAATTAATCGTAAAGAAAGAAGCTTAGCTTTAAAAACAGCTTTAACTTATAAGAATAAAGAAAAGGCTGTAATAATAGTTGATAAAATTGATTTTAAATCTTTAAAAACCAAAGAAGCGACGGAAATGTTAGAAACATTAAAACTTGCTGGTAAAACTATTTTTGTTACTAAAGACGAAAATGAAAATTTATATATGGCTACTAGAAATTTAGGAAATGTTCTAGTTCTTATGGCATCTGAGATAAATTGTTATGATATTGTTAATGCTGACAATTTAGTTATTGAAGAAGATGCTTTAAAAGAAATTGAGGAGGTGCTTAAATAATGAAACATTATAGTGATATTATTTATTCACCAGTTGTTACGGAAAAAAGTATGAAAGAAAGACAAAACAATATTTATACTTTCAAAGTAGCAAAGAGCGCTACTAAAGATGAAATTAAGAGTGCTATTGAAGAAGCATTCAAAGTTAGTGTTGCAAGTGTTAATACACTTAATACAAAAACTAAAAGACGTAGAGTAGGAAAGTATGAAGGAACTACTAAAGCTTATAAAAAAGCAATGGTTACTTTAAAACAAGGCTCTACTATAGATTTATAGGAGGATAAATTATGGCAATAAAACATTTTAGACCTACTACTAATGGTCGTAGGGGAATGAGTACTTTAGTTAATGAAGAAATTACTACTAATAATAATCCTACTAAATCTTTAGTTGTTAAGGTAAATAAAACTGGTGGAAGAAATAACCAAGGTAAACTTACTGTTCGTCATATTGGTGGTGGACATACTAAGAAATATCGGGTTATTGATTACAAAAGAAATAAAATTGGTGTGACTGGTCGTGTTGCTACAATTGAATACGATCCAAATAGAAATGCAAACATTGCATTAATTAATTATCGTGATGGTGAAAAAAGATATATCATTGCTCCGAATGGATTAAAGGTTGGAATGATTATTGAAAATGGTGAAAGTGCTGATATTAAAGTAGGTAACTCTTTACCACTACAAAATATTCCGGTTGGTACAATGGTTCATTGTATTGAACTTAAACCTGGTAAAGGAGCAGAACTTTGCCGTGCGGCTGGTGCTTCTGCCCAAATCCTTGGTCGTGATGGTAAATATGTTATTGTTCGTTTAACTTCTGGCGAAACAAGAAAAATTTTAGGTGTCTGTATTGCCACAATTGGTGTTGTTGGTAATGAAGATGCTAACCTAGTTAATTTAGGAAAAGCTGGAAGAAAAAGACATATGGGTATTAGACCTACTAACCGTGGTAGCGTAATGAACCCTAACGATCACCCACACGGTGGTGGTGAAGGTAGAGCACCTGTTGGTCGTAAGAGCCCTATGACACCTTGGGGTAAACCAGCCCTTGGTCATAAAACTCGTAAATCTAAGAAAGCTTCTGAAAAATTAATTATCAGTAGGAAGAGTAAATAGGAGGATAATATGGCAAGAAGTTTAAAAAAAGGACCTTATGTTGAAGAATCACTTTTAAAAAAGGTTCAAAATTTAAATAAAGAAAATAAGAAAACAGTTATTAAAACTTGGTCTAGAAGAAGTACAATTTATCCTGATTTTGTTGGACATACTGTTGCTATTCATAATGGTAAAGAATTTATCCCAGTTTATATAACTGAAGAAATGGTTGGTCATAAACTAGGAGAGTTTTCACAAACTCGTAAGTTTACTGGACACGCTGGTGGAGGTAATAAATAATGGAAGCTTACGCAATACATAAAGGCGCTATTATCAAACCACGTCTTGCAAGAATGACTATGGATTTAGTTAGAGGTAAAGACGTTGAAAGCGCAAGAAATATACTAGAAACCACAAATACTAAAGCTAGTAGAATGATACTTAAAGTATTAAATTCGGCTGTAGCTAATGCTGTTAATAACAATGGAATGAATGAAAGTGATTTAGTTATTAAAGAGTGTTTTGTTAATCCTGGTAGAGTATTAAAAAGAATTCAATTTGCCTCTCGTGGTAATGTTGATAGACACGATAAAAGAACTAGTCATATCAAAGTAGTTGTTACTGATGGTAAAATGGAAGGAGATGCTAAATAATGGGACAAAAAGTTAATCCAATTGGATATCGTCTAGGTGTCAATAAAGATTGGGACTCAAGATGGTATAGTAAAAAAGATTATGCTGATTTAGTTAATAAAGATATTAAGATTCGTGAATATATTTTAAAAAATCTTAAAGATGCATCAATTTCTTCCGTATTAATTGAAAGAAAGAAAAATAGAGTAGATGTTACAATTAGAACTGCTAAACCTGGTGTTATTATTGGTCGTGGTGGTGAAGACATCGAAAAATTACGTAAAAAAGTATCTAACCTTGTTAATGAAGAAGTATTTATTAACATAGTTGAAGAAAAAAATCCTAATTTAAATGCTAAATTAGTTGCTGACAATATTGCAATGCAAATTGAAAATAGAGCGCCTTTTAGAGCGGCTCAAAAAAGAGCAATTAGAGATACAATGAAAGCTGGTGCTAAAGGTATTAAAACTTTAGTTTCTGGAAGATTAAATGGTGTTGAAATGGCTCGTAGTGAAGGTTATACAGAAGGTACTGTTCCTCTACATACAATTCGTGCTGATATTGATTATGCGCAAAGTGAAGCAAACACTACTTATGGAAAAATTGGGGTTAAGGTATGGATTTATAAAGATGAAATTCTACCTAGTAAAAAACAAATAAAGAAGGAGGCGACTTCAAATGTTGATGCCAAAGAGGACTAAATATAGAAAGTCGCACAGATTAACATATGATGGTCACGCAAAAGGAAATACAACTCTTACTAAAGGCGATTATGGATTAGTTGCTTTAGAAGGAGCTTGGGTATCTGCTCGTCAAATTGAAGCAGCACGTATTGCAATGACTCGTTATATGAAACGTGGTGGAAAGGTATTTATTAACATTTTCCCACACTTACCATTAACTATGAAACCTCTTGAAACTCGTCAAGGAAAAGGTAAAGGTAACGTTGAACAATATGTTGCTGTAGTTAAAAAAGGTAAAATTATGTTTGAAATTAGTGAAATTGATGAAGCAACAGCAAGAGAAGCTCTACGTCTTGCTTCTCATAAACTTCCAATCAAATGTAAATTTATTAAAAAGGATGGTGAATAATAGTGGATATTAAAGATATTAGAAAATTATCTGATGCTGATTTAAAGAAAAAGATCAGAGAAACTAAAGAAGATTTATTCACAAAAAGAATGCAACAAGCAAATGGAACTCTAGAAAAACCAGTAGTTTTAAGAGAACTTAGAAAAAATGTTGCCAAAATGAAAACTGTTCTTAAGGAAAGAGAAATGGAGGGTGCGTCTAAATAATGGCTAAAAGAGTACAAGAATTAGTTGGTAAAGTAGTAAGTGATAAAAACGATAAAACTATAACTGTTTTAGTCGAAACTTACAAACGTCATCCACTATATAATAAACGTGTTAAATATTCTAAAAAATATCACGCACATGATGAAGAAAATAAAGCAAAATTAGGAGATACAGTGAGAATAAGACTTACAAAGCCTATTTCTAAATTAAAGAAATATGAATTAGTTGAAGTCTTAGAAAAAGCTGTAGTTCTTTAGGAGGTATTATTATGGTTCAAGAAGAAACTAGATTAAAAGTTGCTGATAATACAGGAGCTCGTGAACTTTTAGTAATAAAAGTTATGGGTGGCAGCCGTGTTAAAAGTGGTAACATTGGTGATGTTGTTGTTGGTACTGTTAAAAAAGCTATTCCTAATAGTAATATGCCTAAAGGAAAAGTTGTTAAAGCAGTTATTGTTAGAACTGTTGAAGGTGTAAGAAGAGAAGATGGATCATACATTAAATTTGATGATAATGCTTGTGTTCTTATTAAAGATGATAAATCACCTATCGGAACAAGAGTGCTTGGTCCAGTAGCTAGAGAATTAAGAGAAAAAGATTATATGAAAATCGTTTCTTTAGCTCCTGAGGTTTTATAGGAGGCAATATGAAAATTAAAGTAAATGATAATGTATTAGTTATTGCTGGTGAAGACAAAGGCAAAACTGGCAAAGTATTAAAAACTTTAAAAAGCCAAAACAAAGTTGTTGTTGAAGGCATAAATATTTCTAAAAGACATACTAAACCAAGAACAACTAATGATAATGGTGGTATATTTGATATTGAAATGCCAATCAATGTTTCTAACGTTAAATTAGTTGATAAAAAGGAAAAAGCTCCTAAAAAAGAAACTAAAGAAGTAAAAAATGAAAAAGTTGTCAAAGAAGCTAAAGAGGAAAAAGAAGTAAAAGCTAAAAAAACAACTTCGAAGAAAGCTAGTAAGTAGGTGAATTTATGAGTAATTTTAAAGAATTATATGAATCTAAAATTAAAAAAGATTTAATGAAAGAATTAAAATATAAAAGTATTATGGAAGTTCCTCGCCTAGAGAAAATCGTTATTAATATGGGTGTTGGTGAGGGTAGTCACGATGCTAAATTTATTGAAGCTGCAGTTAAAGACCTAGAATTAATTGCTGGTCAAAAAGCTGTTGTTACTAATGCTCGTAAATCAATTGCTGGTTTTAAATTAAGAGAAGGTCAACCAGTTGGTGTTAAAGTTACTCTTCGTGGTGAAAATATGTATAATTTTATGGAAAAATTAATTAGAGTTTCACTTCCAAGAGTAAGAGATTTCCGTGGTGTATCTGCTCATTCATTTGATGGTAAAGGAAATTATACTTTAGGTATTAAAGAACAATTAATTTTCCCAGAAATCGAATATGATAATGTTTATAAAATTAGAGGTATGGATATAGTATTCGTTACTACCGCAAAAAGTAATGACGAAGCATATGCATTACTAAAGGCATTTGGAATGCCATTTAAAGGTTAGGAGTTATTATGGCTAAAACAAGTTTAAAAGTTAAAAATAGAAGAAAACAAAAATTTTCTACAAGAGAATACACAAGATGTGAAAGATGTGGAAGACCTCATGCAGTCTTAAGCAAATTTAAATTATGTCGTATTTGTTTTAGAGAACTTGCTAACGAAGGTAAGCTTCCGGGCGTAAAGAAATCTAGTTGGTAGGAGGAATTGATATGTTTGTACAAGATAAAATAGCAGATATGTTAACACGTATTCGTAATGCTAATGTTATGAAGTATCCAACTGTTCAAGTTGTGGGAACTAAAATGACTTTAGGTATTGCCGAAATATTAAAACGTGAAGGTTATATCGAAGATTTTAAATATGAAAAAAGTACTAAAGGTGATACTTTAACAATTAACCTTAAATATGGGGCAAAGAAAGAAAGAGTTATCACTGGTCTTAGAAGAATTAGTAAATCAGGTTTAAGAGTTTATGCAAAAGCTAATGAAGTTCCTCGTGTTCTTAATGGTTTAGGTATTGCAATTATTTCTACTTCTAAAGGTTTAATGACTGATAAAGAAGCAAGAGAAGCTAAGTTAGGAGGCGAAGTCCTTGCCTATATTTGGTAAGTAATTATGAGTAGAATTGGTGAGAGAAAATTAGTTATACCAGAGGGTGTAACAGTAACAATTGAAAATAATGTTATAACTGTGAAAAGTACTAAAGGTGAATTAAGTTATGCTTATAGTAATTTAATTGAAGTTAAACAAGAAGAAAATGCAATTATTACCAAAAAAATTAAAGATTCCAAAGATGCTAATATGATTCAAGGCACTATTAATTCATTAATTAAGAGTATGTTAGATGGTGTTTCTAAAGGCTTTGAAAAAGGACTTGAAGCAGTTGGTGTTGGTTATAGATTTAATGTTCAAGGTAAAAAAATTGTTATTAACGCTGGATATAGTCACCCAGTTGAAATCGAAGTACCTGAAGGACTTAGTGCTGAACTTGTTTCTAATACTGAAATTACAATCAAGGGAATTGATAAACAAAAAGTATCAGAATTTGCTGCTAATGTCAGAAAAGTAAGAAGTCCAGAACCTTATAAAGGCAAAGGTATAAGATATAAAGGCGAAATTGTTCGTCGTAAAGAAGGAAAGAAAGCGGCATAAGGAGGTAAATGATGATAAGAAAAGAATCAAGAAACGCTATGCGTGAAATAAGACATAAAAGAATAAGAAAAAATTTAAGTGGAACAAAAGAAATGCCAAGACTTAATGTTTTCCGTTCTAATTCAGAAATTTATGCTCAAGTTATTGATGATGAAAAAGGTGTAACTTTAGTATCTTCATCTAGCCGTGAATTAAAACTTTCTAATGGTGGTAATATTGAAGCTGCCAAAGCAGTAGGTAAAGATATTGCTGAAAAATGTAAGAAAGCAAAAATTAATAAAGTAGTATTCGATCGTGGCGGTTACCTATATCATGGTCGTGTAAGTGCTCTAGCAGATGCTGCAAGAGAAGCAGGATTAGAGATATAAGGAGGATATTATGGATAAAAAAGTTGTTAATAGAAAAAATAACGATGCTAAGAAAAATTTATTAGAAGAAAAAGTTATATCAATTTCTAAAGTAACAAAAGTAACAAAAGGTGGAAGACATTTCCGTTTTAAAGCTGATGTTGCTGTTGGTAATCGTAAAGGTTTAATTGGTATAGGAACTGGAAAAGCTAATGAAGTTTCAGAAGCTATTAAGAAAGCTATCCAAGCTGCTAATAAAAATGTTGTAAAAATATCTTTAATTGATAATAGAACTATTCCGCACGAAATAACTGGAAAAGTTGGTCGTAGTATTGTTTTACTAAAACCAGCTAAAGAAGGACGTGGAATCATTGCTGGTGGTGCAGCAAGAGCTGTCTTAGAACTTGCCGGTGTTAAAGATATTGTTGCTAAAAGTTTAGGAGCTAATACACAAATCAATGTTGCTAAAGCAACTTTAGAAGGATTACAAGCACAAAGAACTCCAGAACATATTGCAGAACTTCGTGGCAAAAAGGTGGAGGAATTATAAGATGAGATTAGAAAATTTACCAAAATCTAAAGAGACTAAAGGAATAAAAAGAGTAGGCCGTGGACCTGGAAGTGGAATGGGTAAGACTTCAACTCGTGGAGAAAAAGGTCAAAAAGCGAGAAGTGGAGCATCAATATCTCCTTGGTTCCAAGGTGGACAAGCACCTCTTTATAGAAGAATACCTAAAAGAGGATTTAATAATAAAAGATTTAGATGCGAATTTGCAACCATCAATTTAAATGCTTTAAATAATTTCTTCAAAGATGGTGATGTAGTTACTCCAGAAATATTAAAGGAAAGAGGAATAATTAAAGACGCACTATGTGGTATTAAAGTACTAGCGAATGGTGAACTTAATAAAAAGTTAACTGTTAAAGCCCATAGATTTTCAAGTAAGGCTGTTACTAAAATAGAAAAAGCCGGCGGTAAAGCAGAGGTGATTTAGATGTTCAGTGGGTTTTCCCAATTATTTTCTAAATCTAATAAAGATTTAAGAAAAAGAATTTATTTTACCCTATTCTGTTTAGGCTTGTTCTGTTTAGGAACAACAATTACCGTTCCTTGGGTAGATGGTGTTATTGAAGGACTTGGTGCTTTAGAAATATTTAACTTAATGAGTGGTGGTGGACTTCAAAATGTATCAATTTTTGCTTTAGGGGTTTCACCATACATTACTGCATCAATCATAACCCAATTACTTCAAATGGACATAATTCCTTATTTTAGTGAATTAAAAGAAGAAGGGTATACTGGAAGACAAAAAATAAATAAAATAACGAGATATTTGGCAATTATTTTTGCTTTTGCGCAAAGTTATGCTTTATGTATAATGTATAATAAGACTTTAGGATTATCACCAATGGAAATGATGGCTACTGCTGTTGTTATGACGGCTGGTACTTCTTTCTGTTTATGGTTAGGTGATGAAATTACTAAAAAAGGTATTGGTAATGGTTCATCAATGATCATCTTAGCTGGTATCTTATTTAGTATGCCAAGAGTATTTGTAAATGCTTATAATGGTTTAAATGTCTTTATGTTTATTTTATTTGTTATCGTTTATATTTTAGTTTTAGTTGGTGTTATTTATACTCAACTGGCTGAAAGAAGAATACCTATTCAATATGCTAATAGAACTAATAGTGCATATGGTGGAGAACAAAGTTATTTACCAATCAAATTAAATTCAGCTGGTGTTATACCGGTAATATTTGCCCAAATAATTTTATCTATTCCATCAACAATTGCGGCCCTTTTTAAAAGTGATGCAGCAGTTGCCTTTATGAATAAATGGATAGTACCAACATCTAATACAGGAATGATTTTATATTTAATATTAATCTTCTTCTTTGGATATTTCTATACATTTATGATGATGAATCCTGATGAAATGAGTAAGAATTTAAATGAAAGAGGAGGATACATTCCCGGGGTAAGACCGGGAAGTGATACTTCAAAATATATTAGTAATTCAATTGGTAAGTTAACAATTGTTGGAAGTATTTTCTTAATGATTATTGCTATTTTACCAACATTAGTATCAAGAGTTTCTAAATTAGGTACTGCTATATCTATTGGGGGAACCGGTATATTAATCGTTGTTGGTGTAGCAATTGAAACTTATAAACAACTTGAAAGTAGTTTACTAGCAAGAAGTTATAAAGAAAAAAGGAGAAAATTAAGATAGTGAAAAGTGTGATTTTTATTGCTCCTCCCGCTAGTGGTAAAGGAACTCAAAGTGAAATATTAAAAAATTTAGGATATCTGCATATTTCTACAGGAGATATGTTAAGAGAAGAAATAAATAAAGAAACTGCTCTTGGGTTAGAAATAAAAGAAATTCTAGCAAAAGGTAATTTAGTAAATGATGATGTAGTTAATAAACTTATTGAAAATAAATTAAAGAATATTATTGGGCCATTTATTTTAGATGGCTATCCAAGGACATTGGAACAAGCCGAATATTTAAATAATTTATTTAATAGTTTAAATATTGATAATTATGAAGTTATTTATTTAGATATATCTTTAGAAGAAGCATTAAAAAGAGCACTTGGCCGTCTTACTTGTTCTTGTGGAGCATCATATAATAAATATTATGAGGAATTAAAGTCACAAGTAGATGGTATCTGTGATAAATGTGGTAAAACATTAAAAACAAGAGATGATGATAATGAAGAATCTTTTAAAGTTCGTTTTGAAGCATTTAAAGAAAATACAGAACCAATAAAAAATTATTATGAAAAGATGAGTAAACTTCATATTGTTTCCGCAATGGAAGATAGCTCAAAAATTGCAGATAGAATTAAGGAAATTTTAAAATGATTAGTATAAAAAGTGATAGAGAAATTGAATTAATGAAAATTGCTGGGAAAGTTAATTACTTAACCCATTTAGAAGTAGCTAAACATTTAAAAGTTGGTATTACTACTAAAGAATTAAATGATATTGCTCATAAATTTATTTTACAAAATGATTGCAAACCATCATTTTTAGGGTTTGAGGGTTACCCAGCAAGTATCTGTATTTCTATTAATGATGAAGTGGTACACGGTATACCAGGAAGAAGAAAAATCAAAAATGGTGATGTTGTATCAGTTGATATCGGAGTAGAATATAAAGGATATCATTCAGATTCCGCTAATACTTATATAGTTGGCACAGCCTCTAAGGAAGTTAAAGATTTAGTCGAAAATACAAAAAAATCTTTATATGAAGGCTTGAGTGCAATTAAATCTGGTGCTAAAATAAGTGATATCGGAAGTAAAATTGAAAATTTTGCTAATAAATGTAATTTAGGTGTCGTAAGAGAATTAGTTGGACACGGTGTTGGTACTTCGGTTCACGAAGATCCAGATGTTCCCAATTACTATACTAAAGATCCAAAAGTTCTAAAAGAAGGTATGGTTATTGCAGTTGAACCAATGTTAAATCTTGGCACTAGACACATTTATATGGAAGAAGATGAATGGACAATTAAAACGGAAGATGGACTTCCTAGTGCCCATTTCGAACATACAGTATTAGTGACAAAAGATGGATATGTTATATTAACGGGAGAGTGAGAAATTTGACAGATTCCAAAAAAAATAACAATGTAGAATCAAAAAAGAATGATAAAATTGAAGTCGAAGGCAAAGTCACGGAAGTTCTAAAAGGCTCTGATTACTTAGTTGAACTTGCGAATGGACATACTGTAAAAGCCTACGTTTCTGGTAAAATGCGCATCAATATGATACGTATTCTACCGGGTGATACCGTTACAGTGCAATTGTCGCCTTACGATTTAACACGTGGGATTATAACTTGGAATAAACGCTAAAGCGTATAGTTATGAAATAAAGAATAGGAGAGTATTTATGAAAGTTAGACCATCAGTTAAGAAAATATGTAAAAAATGTAAAATAATTAGAAGAAATGGAAAAGTTATGGTTATTTGTGATAACCCTAAACACAAACAAGTACAAGGTTAGGAGGATATTATGGCAAGAATTAAGAATATTGATTTACCAGGTGAAAAACATACTTGTATAGGACTTACTGCTATCTATGGTATTGGTCGTCCTTTAGCAAAGACAATTTGTGCGGCTGCTGGTGTTGAAGAAACTAAAAAAATTAAAGATTTAACTGAAGATGAAATTACCGCATTAAGAAAAGAAGTAGATAAATACACTGTTGAAGGTGATCTACGTCGTGATGTTCAAATGAGCATTAAAAATAAAATGGAAATTAATTGTTATGAAGGTATTAGACACAAAAAAGGCCTACCTGTAAGAGGACAAAGAACAAGTAGAAATGCTAGAACTCGTAAAGGTAAAGGTAAAGTTGTAGCTAATAAGAAAAAAGTAGGAAAGTAGGGGACAATAAATGGCTTATAATAGAAGAAAAAGAAAAATTAAGAAAAGCATTCCAGAAGCTGAAGCGCATATTCACGCAACTTATAATAACACCATAGTTACTATTTCTGACAAAGCAGGAAATGCAATTAGTTGGTCTAGTGCTGGTAGAATTGGCTATTTAGGAAGCAAAAAGAAAACTCCATATGCGGCTGGGCTTACAGCTGAAGCTGCTGCCGCTGCTGCAATTGAACAAGGTGTTAAAAAAGTTGATGTTTATGTTAAAGGTTTAGGTCCTGGTAGAGAAAACGCAATTCGTTCACTTCAAAGTGCTGGTTTAGAAATTACTAGTATTGTTGATGAAACACCAGTTCCTCATAATGGATGCCGCCCACCAAAAAGACCTAGAAATTAGTTTGAAAGAAAGGAATATTGTATGACGATAAAATTTGATAAACCAGAATACAAAATTACTGAATACAGCGAGTCAAACCATTTTGCTAAATTTGAAATGGAACCTTTAGAGAGAGGATTTGGAACTACAATTGGTAATGCATTAAGAAGAGTATTATTATCAAGTCTTCCGGGAAGTGCTGTTACAAGCATTCGAATCGACGGCGTTTTACACGAATTTCAAAAAATTGAAGGTGTAGTTGAAGATGTTACAGGTATCGTTTTAGCCATTAAAGATTTAGTTGTTAAAAATCATACAAATGAATTAAAAACAATTAGATTACATGCTGATAGTGAAGGACCTGTTACAGCAGGAATGATTGACAAAGATCCTGATGTTGAAATTGTTAACGAAGATTTAGTTATTTGTAATCTTGTTAAAGGTGGATCTATTGATATTGAAATGACTGTTGAAAATGGTCGTGGTTATGTAGATAGTAAAGAAAATAAAAAACGTTTAGAAGATTTAAAAGTTGGCACAATAGCTATCGATTCATCATATTCACCAATTGAACTTGTTAAATACGAAGTATTAGATACTCGTGTTGGTCAAAATGAAAATTATGATAAATTAATTATGGAAATTACTACTAATGGTAGTATGAGTCCAGAAGAAGCTTTAGCTCTTGCTGGTAAAATTCTAGTAGAACATTTTAATATCATTACTGATTTAAATTCTATTAGTGATTTTTCTGGATTAATGCAAGAGAAAAAAGTTGATACAATAACAAAGACCCTTGAAACCCCAATTGAAGAAGTTGAATTTAGTGTAAGGGCTTACAATTGTTTAAAACGTGCTGGTATTCATACAGTTCAAGATTTAGTAGAAAAAAGAGAAGTAGAAGTTACTAAGATTAGAAACTTAGGTAAGAAGAGTCTTAAAGAAGTTCTTGATAAAGTTGCTGACTTAGGACTAACATTTAAGGAGTAATATTATGGCATATAGAAAATTAGGAAGAGAAACAAGAATTAGAAGAAGCATTTTAGCAGGACTTACTAAAGATGTTATTATGTATGAAGCAGTTGTTACTACTGAAGCAAGAGCTAAAGAAGTAAGAAAATTTGTTGATAAAATGATAACTTATGGAAAACGTGGTACTTTAGTATCTCGTCGTAAAGCTTTAGCATTTTTACATAATGATTCAGAAGTAGTTAAAAAAGTTTTTGATGATTTAGCTAAAAGATATGAAAATCGTAATGGCGGTTATACAAGAATAATTAAACTTGCTGAACGCCAAGGCGACGATGCTTTAGAAGTAAGAATTGAATTAGTATAATGTTTTAAAAAAATTTTAAGAAAGATTAAAAATTCTTTCTTTTTTTATACCCTAAATATTATTTATATGATAAAATATTAATACGAAGAATTATGTGTATTAAAGAGGTGTGTTATGGCAAAAGTTATTTCATTAGTTAATCAAAAAGGGGGAGTTGGCAAAACAACGACAAGTATTAATTTAGCGGCAGCTTTAGGTAAAGAAAATAAAAAAGTATTATTAATAGATTTAGATCCTCAAAGTAATGCAACAACTGGACTTGGCTTTAATTCTAATGATTTTGACCACGATATTTATGAAGTTATGACTGGGGCTTGTGATATTGAAGAAGCAATTAAAAAAACAAGTTTTGAAAATTTAGCAATTATTCCTTCGACTTTAAATTTAGTTGGTATTGATGTTGAATTTGTTAAAAAAATGTTAGAGGAACAAAATTTTCATCAAAACGAACAATTAAGAAATGCCATTAATAAGATAAGACATATATTTGATTATATCATTATTGATTGTCAACCATCACTTGGATTTGGGACAATGAATGCTTTAGTGGCCAGTGATTCTGTTATTATCCCTGTTCAATGTGAATTTTATGCTTTAGAGGGTATTACGCAATTACTTAATACAATTATAATGGTTCAATCAGGAATGAATCCATCACTTTCGATTGAGGGGGTTCTTTTAACAATGCTTGATGGAAGAACAAATATTGGCTTAGAAGTTATTGAAGAAATCAGAAAATATTTTAAAGATAAAGTTTTTAATACAATTATTCCAAGATTAGTTAGATTAGTTGAAGCTCCATCTCACGGTAAACCAATTAATGAATATGATCCAACGAGTAGAGCAACTGAAGCTTATCATAATTTAGCTGTTGAAGTAATTGAACGTAATAGTTAGAAAAGAGGTATTTATGGAACCTAAGAAAAAAGCTTTAGGAAAGGGATTAGAACAATTATTTTCAAATAATGTTATCGATTTTGATAATTTTGAAAAAGAAATAGTGGATGAAAATAAGAAAGATGTCACTTTAATTAATGTTAATGAAATTAGAAGTAATCCTCATCAACCTCGAAAAACATTTAATGAAGATAGCTTACAAGAATTAGCTGTATCGATTAAAGAATATGGGGTAGTGCAACCCATTATCGTTAAGAAAAGTATTAAAGGTTATGAGCTTGTTGCAGGGGAACGTCGTCTTAAAGCTTCAAAGATTGCTGGTTTAACTGAAATACCAGCGATTATCAAAGAGTTTACTGATCAAGAAATGATGGAAATTGCTTTGATTGAAAATATTCAAAGAGAAGATTTAAATGCCATTGATGAAGCTAATAGTGTTTTAAATATTATTAAGTTAAGAGGTATTACCCAAGAAGAATTTGCTACTAAGTTTGGTAAAAGTAGAAGTTATGTAACTAATTTATTGGGGCTTTTAAACTTACCTGAAAATATTCAATCAATGGTTATTAATAAAGAAATATCAGCATCACACGCAAGAGTGTTAAGTAAACTTAGTGATAAAGAACAAATTGAAGCTTTAGCTAAAAAAGTTATTAAAGAAAGACTTAATGTTAGAGATTTAGAAAATTTAGTTAATAAAGATGATGTTGAAAAAAGAATGCCAATTTTAAAAAGTAAAAACGATAATGTTAACAGTAAATATAAAATGTACGAAAATGTAATTAGTGATAAAACTGGTAATAAAGTTAAAATAAGTAAAAATAAAATCGAAATATCTTTTGATTCAGATAAAGATTTAGAAAGAATTATGGAAATATTAAATATAGAGATTAGTGAGGATTAATATGGATAAGACTTTTTCTCTTAATGATGTTATAGTTATGCGGAAAAATCACGCTTGTGGTGCAAACAATTGGACTATAACTAGAGTGGGAGTAGATATTAAATTAAAATGTAATAATTGTGGAAGAGAAATTATGATGGATAGATTAGAATTTCAAAAAAAATTAAAGAAGGTGATAAAAAGTGAGCAAGAAGAAGAAAAATAAAAAGCCTCTTCATCCGCTTATGGTATATGTTTTATTAATAATTATAACAATTGTTTTAAGTGGGATATTAAAATTGTTAGATGTTCAAAGTACTTTTTATCAAGTTAAAGATATATCATCAGAATTAATACCTAAAACGGAAGTTATTAAATCATTATTTAACTTAAGTGGAATTAAATATATATTTACATCAACTGTTTCTAATTTTGCTAATTTTACTGTTTTGTCAAATTTAATTATTCTTCTTATGGGAATAAGTATTATGGACAAAAGTGGTTTTTTACAAACAACTATTACCCTAACAACTAAAAAGTTAAAGAAAAGAACTGTGACCTTTTTCTTTGTTTTGTTCTGTATTTTAGCTAGCGTCTTTGGCGATTTATCTTATTTAATTTTTATTCCTTTAGGAGCACTTCTTTTCTATTATGGTAAAAGAAATCCGGCGATTGGTATTATAGCATCTTTTGCAGCTTTGTCTTGTGGTAATGCCATTAATGTTATATTTACATCAACTGATTCTGGGCTTTTAAATTATACTTTACAAGCCATCCATACAATAAAAGGAAGTTATGAAATTAAAACGACAGCATTTCTTGTTATTATGATTGCAGCTGTATTATTAGTTGCTTATATAATAACAGTTGTTACCGAAGGCATTATTGCTAAGAAATTACCTAAATATGAATTTACTGAAAGTGAACTTGAGGAAGATATTGTTACTAAGGATGAAAAGAAAGGAATGATATATGCTTGTAGTAGTGCTTTTGTTTATCTAATTATCTTTATTTATAGTATTATTCCAAATTTACCTTTGAGTGGTGCTTTACTTGATAATTCCCAAGTTAGATATATTGATAAACTATTTAGCGTTAATTCTTTCTTTAGTAATGGTTTTGTCTTTATTGTAACTTTATTATTTATTATTTTAGGATTATTTTATGGTATTGGTGTTAAGACAATTAAAAATCATCACGATTTCTGTGATAATTTAGGTCATTCCCTAGATGGTATTGGTAATATGTTAGTAAGCATTTTCTTTGCTTCAACATTTATTAGTATTTTTAAACAAACGAATATTGGTAATGTTATTGTGGGCGCTATTGCTAGTTTTATTAGTAATAGTAACTTTGTTGGGTTACCATTAATTGTCGTGATCTTTATTGGAGTAGCCATTGCCACTTTAGTTTTACCAGCAAGTATTTCTAAATGGGCAATTCTTGCTCCATCCGTTATTCCAATTGCTTATAATTCAGAAATATCAGCTGAATTTACGCAAATCATTTTCCGTTTTGCGGAAAGTTGTACAATTAATTTAACACCAATGTTAGCCTATTTTATCGTCTATTTAGCATTTTTAGAAAAGTATAATCAAAGTGATAAACGTATTCGTTTAATTGATTCAATTAAATACCAAATACCTTATAGTATTATTATTGGCTTCTCTCTATTAGTATTATTATTAATATGGTATGTTATTGGTATTCCAATGGGAGTATCTGTATTCCCAACGGTATCTTAAGGAGGGTTTTAAGTGAGTTTACAAGCTGGTATAGTTGGACTACCTAATGTTGGTAAGTCAACTTTATTTAACGCTATTACAAAGAAACATATTTTGGCAGCGAACTATCCATTTGCTACCATTGAACCAAATGTTGGGGTGGTTGTTGTACCCGATACAAGACTAGATTTTTTAGCAAGTTTATATAATCCTAAAAGTATTGTTCCAACAACTTTTGAATTTATTGATATTGCTGGTCTTGTAAGTGGAGCAGCCTCTGGTGAAGGACTTGGTAATAAATTCTTATCGCATATAAGAGAAGTTGATGCTATCGTTAATGTTGTGCGTTGTTTTGATGATGAAAATATTACCCACGTTGAAGGAGCAACTGATCCCATTAGAGATGTTGAAATTATCAATACGGAACTTATATTATCTGATTTAGAAATAGTTACTAATCGTTTAGGAAAAATTGAGAAAAAAGCTGAAACAACTAAAGAAAAAGAGGCAATTAAAGAAGTAGAATTATTAAGAAAAGTTAAAGATAACTTAGAAAAAAATATATCTTTAAGAAACGTTGAATTTTCGGAAGATGAATTATTAATTCTAAAGAACTTTAATTTCATCACCCTAAAAAAAGTAATTTATGTTGCTAATGTTGATGAAGTTTCAGCATCAGTGGGAGATAATGATTATTCTTTAAAATTAAAAGAATATGCCGAGCGAGAGTCTTCATCAGTGGTAGTAATGTGTGCTAAGTTAGAAAGTGATTTAGCAGATTTAGAAAATGAAGAAAAAGAAGCTTTCTTAAAAGATGTGGGGATAACATCAAGTGGTCTTGATAAATTAATTTTTGCAACTTATGATTTACTAGGACTTGCTACCTTCTTTACCTCTGGTAGTGATGAATGTCGGGCTTGGACATTTAGAAAAGGAATGAAAGCTCCATCTTGTGCTGGTATTATTCATAGTGATTTTGAAAGAGGTTTCATAAGAGCGGAAGTTATGAGTTTTCAAGATTTATATGATTTAGGTAGTGAACTTAAAGTAAGAGAAAAAGGTAAGGTTCGTATTGAGGGTAAAGATTATTTAATGCAAGATGGTGATATCGTTTACTTTAGGTTTAATGTATAAGGTATAATAAAAAACTTAAAGTAATATAGTATTATGTAAAAAATATTTACAATAAAATATATTTTTGGTATACTATTAAACGAGTAAATTGATTACTCCTTGCTTTTTATTAGAAAAGCCAAAAGACCATAAGGAGGTGTAAAAAGATGACTAAATATGAAATAATGTTTATCGTTAAAGCTACATTAGATGAAGCAACAATTAAAAATATTGCTAAGAATGTTCAAAAGCTTTTAACTGATAACAAATCTAAAGTTATCGAATTCAAAGAAATGGGTAGAAAGAAACTAGCTTATCCAATTAATAAAGAAGTTAGTGGTTTTTACTATTTAATTACTGCAGAAGCAGGTAAAGAAGAAATTAGAGAATTTGATCGTAAACTTAGAATTAATGAAAATATTTTAAGACATTTAATCTTAAAAAAAGAAAGTGAGTAAGGATGAATAAAGTATTGTTAGTAGGAAGACTTACAAGGGATCCAGAACTTAGAACTACCCCAAGCGGAATGGCCGTTACTAGATTTACTATTGCTGTTTCTCAAAATTTTACTAATAAAAATGGTGAAAGAGGAGCAGACTTTATTAACTGTAGTGCGTGGGGAAGACAAGCTGATAATATTTCCAAATATTGTCATAAAGGTTCTTTGGTCTCTGCTGAAGGTAGAATTAGAACTAGTAGTTATGATGCTCAAGATGGAAGTAAAAGATACACTACTGAAGTAGTTTGTGAATCAGTTAATTTTTTAAGTTCAAAAGCAAGTAGCGATTCAGGAAATAATGATTATCAAAGCCAATCTAATTATTCACAAAATAATGAAATTAGTAATGATATACCAGATATGCCTGATATGGAAACCGCTGATTTATCTGAAGATCCTTTCAAAAGTTTTGGCGAAGAAATAACTTTAACAAGCGATGACTTACCATTCTAAAAGGAGGAATTATAATGGCAGAATTTTATCGTAAGAAAAAGAAAATATGTCAAATGTGTGCTGGTAAAAGCGTTGATTATAAAGATGTAATGATTATTAATAAATATATTAATGAAAAAGGTAAAATATTACCTCGTCGTATTACTGGAGCTTGTGCTAAACATCAAAGACATATTGCTGAACAAGTTAAATATGCAAGATTTATGGCTTTAATACCATATGTTAAATAATAACTAACCAAATGGTTGGTTTTTTAATTTGCATTATTGTATAAAACAAAATAATATGCTAAAATTATAAATAGGAAGACGCAAATAAGCGTTACCTAATGAGTGTGCTAACCCAACGGGTTAGCTATTTTTATGACTAATATTAACAATGTTAAGACTAACATAAAAACAATAAATAATTGTATCGTTTCACGGTATTTCTTATTCATTGGCACCCACCCACCTGACCGAAGTCAAAAAGACTTTAAATAAAAAAGTTTTCGGTAACGCTTATTTACATCTTCCTAGGCTTTATTTAAACAATTTATTTTGTTTTTGTAAATAGTTTTTTTGGTGATTTTTTAAGAAATTTCTAATGTTTATGCTAATTCTCTAGAGATTTGGTAAGCATTTATCTTTATCTTTTAAATAATTGATGCTATAATAGTAAATACTTTTTCAGGGGAGTTTATTTATGAAGATAATAGATTATATTAAAAATTTATTTAAACATAAAGAAATATATACTAATGGAGTATTAGTACGTCCATCTGATATAATTAAAATACCAAAAAGAAAAGAATTTAATAATGATGAGTTAGTAGACTCTTATAAAGATGAGTATAATAGTATTATATCAACTATGAAAGATTATGATCCATTAATACTTGAAGCTGAAGAACTTAATAGTAATATAATAATGACATCAAAATTACTTTTTAATATTGCAATAAAAGAAGAGTATAAAAATGA
>CANQKO010000010.1 GCA_947624505.1 uncultured Bacilli bacterium
CAACCCGAACGGATTGATTATATATTTAAGTTCAAACTATAAAAGTTCGAACAGAAACGTCACTGGAGCAGGTGATGAGAATCGAACTCACGTTAATAGCTTGGAAGGCTATAGTTCTACCATTAAACTACACCTGCAAAAATACCTGCGACAATTTTGGTACGAATTAATAATAACAAACTTTTCTTTATTTTTCAAGAGTTTTTCATAATAAATTGTCTTTGATAAAATTTATACACTCATAATCAAAATTATTACTATTATTTTTCGCTTCGTCATCTGTTATATCAACAAAATACTTATTGGTTTTTTTATCTATTGATATAGTATCTAATGGATAGCCTTTATGCATTTTACTAGCGGCAACACTAGTAAAAATAAATTCATCTTCTTTTATTTCTATCGTTTTAGCTCCTCTATCTGTAATTAATGCTAATCCTTTAACATAATAACCATTAGTTTTTCCTCCAACACTTGCAATTAATTTTTGATAATAAAAAAGCATTTCTTCATCAGATAAAACTTGACCATTAACTCTTCTTACATAAAGCCCAGGTTGTAATTCATCAGGAACTTTATCAATATATAGTGATACATCAGCAGCAATAGTAGGAAGATGAGTTAAACTATAGTAAGCTTGTGCTTTTTTTAGGGCATTGCCACTGGCATTATCACTATTCTCTATTACATCAATGTTAAGTTTTAAATCAGAAGGTGTTACTATTTCAATTGGCAAATTTTCTAATCTTCTTTTCATATTATAAATTTTTGTCTCGTTAGTTGTTGCATATAGTAATTTCATTTTCCTCACCCTAAAACATTTTATCATTTATTCAATTATTAAGAAAGTATAAATTAGCATAAATTTCTTAAAATAAAAAAGTGATGAAAAATGAAAAGAAATGAAAATATTGTTATGGGCATTAAAATATCTAATCCTGATAAAGTAATTTTTAAAAATCCTCAAGTTACGAAAATAGATATAGTTAAATATTATGAAAAAGTAGCACCTTTTATGTTACCATTTATTAAAAATAGAATTGTAAGTGTTATTAGAAAACCTGATGGCTATAAAGGAGATAAATTTTTTAAAAAACATTTAGAAACTAAAAATAAAGGTATAGGTTTAATCTATTTAGATAATGATAAGGGAAATAAAGAAGACTACTACTATATAAAAACTGTTAAGGGTTTAATAAGTGAAGTCCAAATGAATAGTTATGAATTTCATATATGGGGAAGCACAATTAAAAATCTTGAAACACCTGATGTAATGGTTTTTGATTTAGATCCTGATGAAAAATTAAATATAAACGCCGTTAGAATGGGTGTTAAAGATTTAAAGAAAATTTTAGATATGCTTAATTTAAAAAGTTATTTAAAGACTAGTGGAGGCAAAGGTTACCACGTCGTAGTTAAAATAAAGGAAAAGATGAATTGGGAAGAATTTAGAAAGACAGCTAAAAATATTGCTTTGTTAATGGAAGCTAAATGGCCCAATAAATATACTAGTAATATTAGACTTAAAAATAGAAAAAATAAAATATTTATTGATTGGGTTAGAAATACTAGATCATCAACATCAGTTGCTCCCTACTCTATTAGATTAAGAGATAAATGTAGTGTGTCAATGCCTATTAAATGGAGTGAACTTGATAAAGTTGAACCAAACGAAGTAACTATTGAAGACGCTTTAAAAAGAATCAAAAGAAAAAATCCTTGGGAAGACTTTTTTAAATAAAGATTTATGATTACATTATTTTAATATATACAAGTTCTTTATTCTTTTTGCCATAATATTTAAAACCAAATTTTTCAAAATATTTTATTAAATTTATTTTTTTCTCATCATTATCATAAACAGTAAAATATATTTCATCTACATTATAAATTAAAGCATAACAAAATATTATTTTCATAAATCTTTCGCTAACTTTTTTACCTTTAACATCTACTTTAAATGTTGATATTTTTAATTTTCTATTCTTCTTCATTGGAGGCTTTATATCACGGTAATCTTCCAATTCTGGTTCTTCAATTTTTAAAACTAATAATCCTAATATTTTATTTTCTTCTTTATAGCAATAAACTTCTTCTTGTTTCTTTTTTTCATACCAACTTATAAATTCTTTATAATCCATTTTTAAAGAATCAAAAAAAGAATCATTAATATCTAGAGAACTAAATTTAATTTTTACAAGATTTTTACAAAGATAATCTTCATCAACTTGTTTTAATAATGCCTTTATTAATCTTTTCTTTAATGTTTTGTATCTAACCATTGTATCAGGAGTTAATATTTCTTCTCGACTGACTATTTGGTAATTTTTATAATCTATTTTAAAATCATATTGATTTGAAGTTAAATCTATAATTTTGTTTTCTATCAAATTGAAATAATGACTATTCCCATCTACATAAATTTTACAAATATCTCCATCAAAATAATCATTAATAATTAATGATGTTATTGCACACATACCAAGGCTTTTATTTTCTTCACTCCATTTATCTTTGACTTTAGAATAACATAAATCTTTTGAATAACATTCTAATAATTTTTCTTGGATATTGGCAATATTCACAATAACACCTCGCATTTATCAAAAAAGTCCATAATAAACATTATGAACTTTAAATACCACTATGGGGCGGACTAAGGGAATCGAACCCTTGCATACCGGAGCCACAATCCGGCGTGTTAACCACTTCACCAAGTCCGCCATAACTCAAGTAAAATAATATCAAAATTTTAAATAAAATGCAATAAAAATGAGCTAATTTTTTAGCTCATATCTTCTAAATTAATATTTTCATTGATAATATAATCTTTAAATTCTATTTTAAATCTTTCTATTTCTTTTATTTTGACATCTTCATAAACACTTTTAGCATTGCAAATAGCTTTATAAAAATGTTTGGCTGTAACTATCTTTTCATTATCATATAAAGCAAAAGTAAAAGCATTAGCAACAATAGTTAAACAAATATCCGGGTAGCGACTTGATATTTCGTAAATTCTTTTATATTCATCAGTCATTTCCACAATAAATTTCATAAATTTTTCTACTTCAAATGGTTGATATTTTAAAGTAACACCAATTTGTTTTTCTAATTTTGGGATTGTTCCCATTAATATTTTTACAGTTGTTGGTTTATCAGTTTCAAATACATCCACTTTTTGAAATCTTCTTAAAAAAGCTCGATCTCTTAAAATATATGTTTCATATTCTTCCGTAGTAGTGGCGCCGATCATTTTAATTAAACCACGATCTAGACTTGGTTTTAAAAGGTTAGCAAAATCTATACCACCACTTCTATTTACTAAAAGATGGGTTTCATCAATAAAAAGAATTGTTTTTTCTCTGGCAGCAATTTCTCTTATAATAACTTCTAATCTACTTTTAGTATCAGCTTCACTTCCCGCCGTACCAATTAAACTAGCAACATTTATTTTAATAACACTCCACCCTTTAAGGGCATCCGGAACCATACCTTTTTGAATACGATAAGCAATACCTTCAACAATTGCGGTTTTACCAATACCAGCCTTACCTACTAAAAGAGCACTTTTCTCTGGTGTTAGCAAAATTAAAATGCTTTCTTTTATTTCGTTATCCCTTGCAATTGCCGGATCAGTAATGTATTCTTTATCAGTTAGATTTTCTCCATAGATATCAATTAAAGTTAAAGTATCTTCATCCATAACATCACCAGCATAATTGTATCATACTTTTTAAATATTGACAAAAATAAAAAAATAAATATAATAAGTAGCACTTGAAGGAGGAAGAATTTTGGCAACTAAATGTGGAAATTGTGCTAATTTAGAATTAGATAATAAAGAAAAATATTCATCAGTAGATAGATACTGGTGTAAAGAAGGTCACGGGTATCGTCGGCTTACTGATACTTGCCCTAATGATTATGATTTTATTTATAATCCTAATAGTAATAAAGATGATGATGGATACAAACCATCAGGATGTTATATAACTACAATCATCTGCCGAATTCTTGGTTATGATGATAATTGTGAATTATTAAATCTTTTAAGAAATTTTCGGGAAAATATCTTAAAGCCAAATAAAGAATATCTTACTTTATTAGTAGCATATGATACTTATGGACCACAAATATGTGATAAATTAATTGCTAGTAAAGAAAGTCATCAAATAGCAATCAATTTATTATATAATTATTTATTACCTTGTTTTGAACTTATTAAAACACATAATTTTGAATTAGCAATTAATAAATATCAAACAATGGTTAATCTATTAATGCGTATGTTTAATATTGAATATAACCCAATTACAATTAATTATTCAGATATTGATATTGACACTTTAGGTAAAGGACGTCGTAGATTAGTTACTGCTTAAAGAAAAAATCTTCGTAATTGAAGATTTTTTTATATTCCATTGGTAACCCGTACGGGGTTCGAACCCGTGAATGCTGCGCTGAGAACGCAGTGTGTTAAGCCACTTCACCAACGGGCTAAATGACTAAATATAAGTTTAGCATAAGAAAAGTATTAAATCAATTATTTTTTATTAATTAATCATCAAGCATTTTTTTAATAGCGTCTTTATAAATATTTTTTGCTATTTTATAATCTTTATCAATAAAATTACATACTTTATTAATACATACTTTACTATTAATTTCCATAATAGATAATTTATTATCACAATCAATAATATCTACCGTAACAAACCTAGCTCCTATTTTACTCGTGGCCTTTAGAGCTATATTAGCTAATTTATTTTTTAATTCTTCATTAATATCGAGTGTTGCTGTAGCTCCTTTACTTAAATTAAAGTGCCAATCATAAATAAATTTTTCATCCTTTGGTAATATTTCATCATAACTATTATCTAGAACAATATCTTGAAAATAAACGGGATTTTTTAACATTAATAATTCTTTTTTACTTTTAATACCATCGCCAATTACCACTAATCTTTCCTTTTTAAATATTAATTTAACCGAGTCATCTAGAACTACTAACCTATATTCATTTTTAATATCATAATAAGGACAAATACAGACAGCATAATTATTTAAAAATAGTTGATTTAAATAATAGTCTAAATCTTCTTTTTTCGTTATATGATAAACATTATTTCCTTCACTACCAATGTTTGGTTTAATCACTACATTATTATTAAACTCTTGAAAATACTTAGAAGCAAAAGCTAAACTATTACTACCCTCTTCTCTTTGCGGGTTAAATAAAATACGATATTCAATAATAGGTATATCATATAATTTACATAATTCATATAAAGCATATTTATCATCAATAATATGGCTTACAGCTTGGTCATTTAAAGAGAATGAACGCCCAATTATATATTTAGTAATTCCCTCTTTTTCTATAACAAAGCACCACTCATCAGAGATTAGCCTATAATTAATTTTTTCTTCTTCGCATATTTTTTTTATTATTTCTTTAAAATTCATATTTAACCTCTTAAGTATTGTAACATAAATATTTTATAATTAATACAAAAATATAAGAGTCTATCGACTCTTATAAATGTTTTAATAATTTATTCTCTAGAATAATTATTAATCTATATAAAACGTAAGAAATAATACTTAAAAGAATAATACCGGTCATAACATAGTTTAAATTAAAAACTTGTTTACCATAAACGATTAAGTAACCTATACCTTCCTTACTAACTAAAAATTCGCCCATAATTACCCCAATTAAAGTAAGTGAAATACATAATTTAAAAGATGTTATTATAGTTTGATAACTACTGGGAATTACTAATTTAGTTAGAATTTGATATCGAGATGCCCCTAAAGATTTAAATAATTTTAGAATATATTCATCTACACTAGTAAAACCATTATAAATAGTAATAATATTAACAATTAAATTAATTAGTAAAGCCATTAAAATAACACTTTTTATATTAGCGCCACAAACAATAATTATAAGTGGTCCTAAAGCTACTTTAGGAAGTGAATTAAGCATTGTTAAAAAAGGATCTAAAACTTTAGCTAAAAATTTACATTCAAATAAGATAAGAGCAATAATAAAGCCTAAAGATATACCAAGAATAAAAGAAATAAAAACTTCTTTTAAAGTAACGTAAATATGAATAAAAAAATTATGATTTTTAATAAGTTCTACAATAGTTTTAATAATTCTTGATGGACTAGAATAAATAAAAGCACTAATTATTCCCTTATTTACTAAAAATTCCCAAAGCATTAAAAAGATACTTATTAATAATATTTGCGTTATAATTATTTTGATTTTGGCAATTCTAATATTTTTTAAATATTTCTTTTGTTCAAGACTCATTTATATCTAAATCTTTCCATATTAAATCAAAATATTTATGATAATTAGTATCTTTTCTTCGCTCATAGATGGATTCTTGATTTTTAAAATCGATATTAACAATGTTTTTAATAACAGATGGCCTTCTAGATAAGACAACTACACGATCAGAAAAAGAAATAGCTTCTTCAATATTATGTGTAATTAAGATTACTGTTTTATGTTCATTTTTAACAATTTTATAAACATCATCACTAATCAATAAGCGTGATTGTTGATCTAAAGCGCTAAAAGGCTCATCTAATAAAAGTAAATCTGGTTTTAAAGAAAGAGTTCTAATTAAAGCAACTCTTTGTTTCATTCCACCAGATAAGTTTTTAGGGTAACTTTCTTTAAACTCACTTAATTTATAAAAATCAAATAAATAATCAACATATTTTTTAGCTTCTTTAGTTAAATTTTTTTGAATTTTTAATCCTAAAATGGCATTGTCATAAATGGTCAGCCAAGGAAGCAAGGCATCGCTTTGTAACATATAAGCTATTTTTAGATTTTTATCTTTCTTTACCTTGCCTTTATAATCTTTATCAAGATCAGAAATAATTGATAATAAAGTTGATTTACCACAGCCACTTGGACCAACAATGGAAACAATTTCGCCTTTTTTAATCTGCAAATTAATATTTTTGATTGCTTTTACTTCTCCTAAAATAGTATGATAATCTTTAGTTATGTCTTCTAATTCTAATAGATTACTCATATAAATTATTTACTAAATCTTTATAGTTTACAGTTTCTTTAATTAAGTTATTATCTTTTAATAAATCAGTTAAAGTATTAAAAAATTCTTCTGATACATAAGGTGTTTCTAACCAAACATCAGCATTTCTGTATCTTTCAATCATTATTTCTAAATCATTAATACTGGTATCAGAGAATTGTTTAGAAATTACCTCGGCAACTTTTTTACTACTGTTATTTAAAGTATAGGCCATTCCTTTTTTGATTGCTCTTGTAAAACCTGTTAATAACGCTTTATTATTATTAATATAACTTTTACGAGCATAAAATGCTGTATAGGGAAATGGATCTGAAGATAGACCAACACTCGTTACAATATAACCACTACCATTTTGTTCTAATTTTGATGCCAGTGGTTCAAATAAATTAACATAGTCTCCTTCTCCTGAGAGATATGCTCCAGATAATTCAGCAAATTCAATTGATGTATTAATATTAACTTCATTTCTTTTAATACCTTCATTATCTAAGGCTCTTAAAAAACTTAAACCAGGCATTCCTGTACTTCTACCTATTAGAATTTCTTTTCCTTTTAAATCTTCCCAACTAAATTCCTTATTATTTCTTGATAACATAAATTGTCCATCCCTTTTGGTAAGACCGGAAAATACTTGTAAATAGTCTTTTTCATTACCTAAATAAACATAAGTTGCTGATTCTGGACCTGCTAAACCGATATTGGTATCATTTGCTAAAACAGAGGCTGCAACATTATCACTACCACTTACTAAAGATAATTCAATATTAATCCCCTCGTCTTTAAAATAACCATTTTCTAATGCTACATAAAAGGGAGCATAAAAAATACTATGAGTAACTTCTGCCACTTTAATAGTAGTTAATTTTTGAGAATCATTATTTTTATCCTTATTTAAGAATAAACTAACTAATAAACATATAATTATAACCACTAATATTCCCATTAAAGAATATAAAATATTTCTTTTCACATAAACACTCCTTACATAAATAATATATTTTATCTTGACGTTTTTGGTTAATAAAAAAGACCTATTATTTAATAGGTACTTTAATAAGGCCAGTATTTTCTTCAACTTCTTCTAAATTATTTTCATATAATTCAATATTAGCATAATAGTAATCTAAGCTATCTATATCTCCCTCTTGAATAATTAAAAATAAGGGGTATAATTTATTTTCTTTATTATTTAACGCATCTAACATTTTCACAAATGTTCCTCTTTCTTCTAAAGGCTTTATTTCGCTATCACTTAATGGATCTAAAAAACGATTGCCTCTTGGAGATAATAAAATACCTATTGAACTACCATTACTTCGAAATTGAGTAAAATTATGAATTGGTTTTTGAGAATAAAAACAATCAATAGCTGCTTGATAGGCTGGTAAACTTTTAAATTCTTCTTCCGGTAAATTTTCAAAATATTGATACCAATAACCAACTTTATAAGTTGTAAATTGTCCTTTGGCAATTATGATATCGTGAGGATTTCCATTTTTTCTATTCCATCTAGAACTTATATATCGGTTATAAACACAACTAGCTACTTCATACATTCCTTCATAATTGGTTCCCGCATTAGGTGCCTCAGCCATCATTTCACAAACAATTTCTTTCCATTCTTCACTCGTTAAATCATATAAATAACTAATTACTAACTCTTTTTCTTCTAGGGTAAGTAAGCGAGGAACATAGTCATAACTTTCAACTAAATCTTGTTTAAAATTAAGAGTATTATATAAATTAATTTTATTTTTAATCATATTTAATTCTTCAAAAATATCGTATAATACAGGAACTTGTTCTATAATAGCACTATTTTCTTGTAAAGGAATGCTATCTAATTCTTGAGTTAAAACAGGTTCTACATTTTCTAAAGATACTTCTTCTATTTTCTCTGTATCTATAGATAGTGTTTCTATTTCACTCTCTTCATTAGATACCGGCTTTTTATTTATTTTAGCAGGCAAAAGTAAAGTTAAAAGAGTTACTACTGAAAGAAGGGCAGCAGAAACTTTTTTATTAACAAAACTGTACTTATTTAAATAATTTTTCTTTTTCATCTATATCAACTCCAAACGGTTTTCTATCTTACTACAAATGAATTTACTTGTCAAATATTATTGAGCAAAAATAAAAGATAGAATTTTTCTTTTTCTATCTTATTAAATCATAAATTTACTTTTTTTAATTTTTATTTACTTGGAATAGTTCAACATCAACTGTTGTTTCTTGACCAAATAAATCGATAATAATACTTAAACGATTATTTTCACTATCAATTGCATCTACTCGACCAATCATACCTTTAAATGGTCCATCAACAATGGATACACTATCGCCAATTTTTAAATCTTCTTCAACATTAACACGACTCATACCCATGTTAACTAAAATACGATCTATTTCTTGAGGTAACAATGGCGTTGGTTTAGCACCTTTTCCACTTGAACCAATAAAACCTGTTACACCTGGAGTGTTTCTAACAATATACCAAGCTTCATCTGACATAATCATTTCCACTAAAATATATCCAGGGAACATTTTTTTTACTTTTTCTTTCTTTACCCCATCTTTAACTTCTACTTCAGTTGTTTCGGGAATAACTATTCTAAAAATATAATCTTGCATTCCCATTGATTCAATTTTAGCTTCTAGTTTTTCTTTTACTTTACTTTCGTGCCCAGAATAAGTATTTACTACATACCATAATTTTTCCATTAGTTAAAAAACTCCTTTATATAGGCAAGTATAACATCTAAGAATTGGAAGAATAAAACTAAAATAATACACATAACAATTGTAGCAATTGTATATTTAATTAAATCTTTACCATCAGGCCATTTAACCATACTAATTTCTTTTTTTAAATTTTTAAAGAAACTTTCTTTGTTTTTAGTTTTCTTTTCTTTCTTGACCTTCTTCACATTTTTCTTTTTCTCTTCTTTTGCCATCTTTAACCTCCTAAATATTTTATTGTAATTAAAAAACACTTTCGTGTTCATTAATAATATAACAAAATATTTTAGATAAATCAATAACTTTTTGTTAAATTTTATAAGGAATATTTACGGACAATTAATAATATGATAAAATTAATTTGTATAGGAGGAATGCTTTATGGCTAAATTTTGTGCTAATTGCGGAAGTGAATTACAAGATAATCAAGATGTATGTTTAAAATGTGGAGTAAATGTAAAAAAAGAAACACCAAGATTTAATAATATAATTCAAAAAAGAGATATTGCTATGACTGTTATATTATCAATTATTACTTGTGGTATTTATGGCTGGGTATGGCTTGTGATGATAACTAATGATAATAATACCCTAAACAATGATGTTAATGAAACAAGTGGTGGCCTTGCCTTAATTTATACTATTATTACTTGTGGTATTTACGGTATCTATTGGTGTTATAAAATGGGTAAAAAATTATATGAAGCAGGTAAAAAATATAATAAAGAAATTGCCGATAATTCAGTTCTTTATATTATTTTAGCTATTCTTGGATTACAAATCGTTAATTTTTGCCTTATTCAAAATGATTTAAATAAATTTGCTCAATAATGAAGAAAAAAATTTTAAATATTATTATATTAATTATTGGTATAAATATCTTTTATTTTTTAAATCAAAAGTTTAAGATAAGTATTCCTTGTCCTTTTCATAAATTAACTAACCTTTATTGTCCTGGATGTGGTATTACTAGAATGTTTATAGCTATTATTCATTTAAACTTTTACCAAGCTTTTCGTTATAATCCCTTAGTTTTTATTCTTTTAATAAGTTATCTATTAATTAAATTTATTGAATTAATAACTAAGAAAAAAATTATTTTTAATAACAGAATTACTTATACTCTATTAATAATTGTTATATTATTTGGCGTTTTAAGAAATATTCCTTATTTTGATATTCTAGCTCCCAATATTGTTGGTTAAAAAAGACAAATATTCGTTAAAATATTTGCCTTTTTATTTTACTTTTTATTTTCCATTATCTTGCTAATTGCACTCATTACAGCAATTTTACCATAAGTATAAGTAATTCCCCCTTGTTCATAAGCAAGATATGGTTCTCTTAAAGGACCATCACAAGAAATTTCTATTGAAGATCCTTGGATAAAAGAACCAGAGGCCATTACTACTTCATCATCATAACCAGGCATTGGGGAAGGCTCTACGACACTATTGCTATCTATCGCGGAAGCATTTTGAATACCCCGACAATAATTTACTAAGTCTATTTTATTACCAAAAGTAATAGTTAAGACAATATCACAATGATTATCGTTATAACGAGGCTCAACTTGATAGCCAAGATTCTCTAAAAGAAAACTAGCCAGAATTGATGTTTTTAGGGCACTAGCTACAACTGATGGAGCTTTATATAAACCCATTAAAAAGTCTTTATTAATTCCTAAACTTGGACCAACTTCTTCTGCTTCTCCAGGAAGATTTAATCGCTCAGCGCATAACTTAATTAAGTCACTTTTTCCCACAATATAAGCGCCATTCGGGGCAATACCTCCCCCTAAATTTTTGATGAGTGAACCGACACAAATATCCGCACCAACTTCACATGGATTTATCTTTTCCACAAATTCAGCATAACAATTATCAACCATTATAATAGTATCTTGACTAATATTTTTAATAAATTTAATTACTTTAGCTAACTTTTCAATACTAATACTTTTTCTTTCTGAATAACCTTTACTTCTTTGAATTTCAATTACTTTAATCTTTTTACTTTTTAAAGTTTTTTCTATTTTCTCATAATCAAAATCATTATCAATTAAATCAATTTGCTCATAATTAATATTAAAAGATTTTAAACTACTAGGATTATCTTTAATACCAATAACTTCAAGTAAAGTATCATATGGAAGACCTGTTATACTAAGTAAAGTATCATTAGGTCTTAAAAGGGCAAATAAAGCCACAGTTAAAGCGTGACTACCAGAGATAAATTGTCCTCTTACTAATCCTGCTTCCGCCCCTAGAACTTGGGCAAAAACTCTTTCAATTTTATCACGGCCAATATCACCATAACCATAACCAGTCGTACTAGCAAAATCACTAGTACTGATGTCTTCTTTTTTAAAAGATGCCAAAACTTTAATGCTATGATACTCTTCTACTTCATCTATTTTTTGAAATATCGGTTGTAACTTTTTTTCGGCATCAACAGTCATTTGATAAACTTGTTCATTTATCTTAAAATATTTTAAATAATCATTCATTTATACCATCCATTCTAACTATACTACCACTTACAAAATCAGTATTAATAATTAATTCAATTATTTTTAGAGCAACATCTTCTTTTTTTAATAATTCTTTTTGACCGATTCTTTTCAGTTCACTTTTTAAAAATTCTGGATCCATTTCTCTAATACTTTCTGTGTCCACCCAATTAGGTGCAAGCGCTAAAACTCTAACCATAGGAAATCTTAACGCTAAGGTTTTAGTTAAATTTTCTAATCCCGCTTTACTTGCTGAATAATCCATTCCATAAGCATTATAAGTATCTGTTGCATCCGTTGAAGAAATATTTACAATTACACCCCTATCCATTAGTTTTGATGCATACTTACTTATTAAAAAGGGCCCAACTAAATTAACTTCTAAAACTTCCATAAATTCTTTTTTACTCTTATTATATATATCATTATCTAATGTTAAAGCAGCACAATTTATTAAACAGTCTAATTTACCATAATCTTCTTTAATCCGTTTAAATAAATTTTTGATATCTTTTTCTTTTTTTAAATCACACTTATACATTGGAAAAGATACATCTACTTTTGTTTTATTATATATACCAATTACTTTGGCATTATAATTACTTAAAATTTCACTTAAGCAAAGACCAATTCCTTTACTTGCGCCGGTTATTAAAATAACTAAATTACTAAAATCCATATAAATTAGCTCCCTTAATAACCATATTATATAATTAATTTATAATTGTTGCAATTATATCTCCGGAAAAAAATAAAGTTATAATCGTAAGTATTCGTTTTAAAACTTTTTCATTAACAAAATTATATATTTTTTCTATTAAAGGATAAAGAACATAGATAATAAATAAACCACCAAGGCCAAAGAAAAAAGCACTTAAAAAACATACTAAACCATTAATATTGAGAAAATGGCCAGTATAATCCCAAAGACGCATTTTAAATAAATATAAAAGGAGCAAACCAGATAAAAATTCAACTAAACCAGTTAGGATAAATGATGCTAAAAAGATAACCAAAGGATTATTTTTATATTTAGATAGTAACATTAAAACAACAGCTCCAGTACCATAAATTGGTAACCAAGGCCCATTTAATAGTCCATAACTAAATAATTTATGACAACGAAAATAAGTTAAGATAAGTTCATAAAAATACCCTAAAATACTAGTTAAATAAAATAAAACACTTAATTTAATTATCTTTTCATTATTCATATCGATCACATTTATATTATACCCTTTAAAATTTATCTTTAAACAAATAGTTTACTTGAACTAAATGTCAAAATATGGTATCTTTTTTAAAATTAATTTATAAGTATAAAAAATAATATATGTGCAATAATAAAATTGAAAGGTGATAAAAATGAATGAAAAATATAGTAAAGCTCCCAATATTTTAACTTGTAAAGATCTAGATTATTTAAAAGATATCTTTGGTTGGCATTATACAACCTATAAACTTATGATTAATTCACTTGATTATATTGAAGATAAAAGTGTTTATGAAATGATTAATGAATGTGTTAAATTATTTGAAGAACATATGAATTTAGTTATTAAATTAGTAAAGGATGGTATAAATGAAGAATAATGAAATAAGTAATCCTAAAAAAGAAGTACCTAAAGGTATTCTTCTCAATGATGAAGATTACATGACTATTCTTTTAAGTAATTTAAAAGAATTAACTAAAAATATGGCTGTTAGTTTAACGGAAGCCTCTAATAGTGAATTATATAAAAAATATAAAGATATGTTTGATGATATTATTAAACATCAAAGAGCGGCTTATGAATTAATGTTTAAATATGGCTGGTATAGTTTAGAAAAAGCTGAAGGCAAAAAAATTAGTACTTTACAAAGTGATTTAAATACAAAATTAGAAGATTTAAAATAACCCGTTATTTTCTACGGGTTATTTTATTATATTTACCTTCTAATTTAGAAATTTCTAATTTTAAATCAGGAACTAATTCAGTATAAGGTATTAAATTAGTCATTAATATTTTATATAAAGCATTATTGTGTTTAAAGTCTACTGATTTATAAGATAAACCATAATAATTAGCAATAGTAGCTAAATCTACTTTAATTTTCCCATTTAAACCATAATGATAATTTAAAATAGCAACTTCTAAATCAGTTAAATTAGCTTTATCAATAATACTTTCATAATCACAAAGTAGGGAGCTTATAATTAATTTTTTTAAAGAAATATTTTTTCTAATAACCTCTATCGCGGCATCTGGATCATCTAAATAATCAATTAAATCAATTATTTCTTTACTACTATAAAGACTTTCTAATCCCCTATTTAATGAACATAAAATAGCTTGATTAGATATATTTAATTTTTTTCTGGCATTTGCTAAAAATTCTTCTTTAGAGGAGTATATCATTACCATTTCTTTATTTTTATTTGTTATGTAAGTATGATCTAAAACTTCTGCAATACTAAAATATGGGGTATTTATTATTTTATCTTCAAAAGATTCATCACCTAAACTAGTTAAAATGTACGGATAATCTTCTTCATCTAGATCATCAATATTTTCAAAACGTTCTACTTTAATACTATCATTAAATTTTATATGATTAGCTATATATGTTCTTATGTAACGCCCAAAATTTGCTTTACTATTAAAGAATGTCTTAACTCCTTTAAGCATTGCTATACATCCTTCTTGATATAAATCACGGTAATTATACCCTTCATCGGGAATATATCTTGCAAATAGATGACAATATGATCTTATAAGATAATTTAAAGCAGTATCTCTATCGTAAGGAATCATTGCAATATATTTATTTAATTCTTTTTTAGATAATTGTTTTCTTTCTAAAGTATTGTCTTTATTTAAAGGATAATAATCACTATCAATATGATTACTATATTCTTCTTCATCTACCTCAATTAAATTATTTTGCATTAAATAAGCCCTTATTAAAATGACAATTATTTCATTTGTAAATTCTAAATTATCATAGTCAATAATATTTTTTATAATTGTCTCTAATAAACTATTTAATACTCTATTATCAATTACTATATCATACAAAGTAGTATTATCTATTTGGGATAAATTATCTTCAATAAATAAAGCCAGTTTATAAAGTTCATCTAATGCTAAATCATAATCTAATGTATCTGTTAAATTACTATCTATATACTTATTTAATAATTTTAAATCAGTATTTTGAAATGGTTTTAAATCTTCAACAACTGTCATAATACACCCTTTCCGACAAGAACATACTATAACACACAACGAGAAAAAATACAACAAAAAAACTATCAAGTTGATAGTTTGAATTGTTAGTTTAATATTTAATATTTAATATCTTTTAATATTTCATCGATATCTTTACTATTTTCTGGTTTACCTAAGATAAAGATAACTGTATTTTTTACTCTTGATACAACAATATATTCATTTTCTGATTCAGTAACAATTTTAGAAAATACACTACCAGTAGTTTCGTTATTTTCAGCTTTAGCTGTTATAAAATCAGTAATATTTGTTTTATAATCTTGATAGGCTTTTTTAGCTTCCGTTTCATTTTTAAAGCTATAATATTCTACTTCAAAAGAAACGCCTTCTTTTCTTGCAATATAGTAAGTGTCTGCTTCATACCTTGCATTGTCACCTTCAATTACACTATATTTTAAATCTTCAAAATGACTTTTAAATTCATCCTTATCAAGGGGTTTTTTAAATAAACAACCTGTTGTTATTAAACATATTAATAATACTCCCACTAAACCTACAATTATACTCTTATTTTTCATCATTTAATCCTCCTTATGATTTTTATAAAATAAACTAAGTATCTTAGTATATTCTTCTTCACTATCTAATTTAATAAGACATTCTTCGTTATTATTATCAACAATTACTTTTCTTACTGTAAAATTATCTTCATCACTACTAGATAAAATAAGATATTTATTATCATTATTTACAACTGTATCAATAATAACATACTCTTTATCATCATCTAATTTAACTGTATATAAATCCATCATCGGCCTCTTGTCCCCTCAACCATTTTATCTATAGTATCTTTGTATTTATCACCTAAGATGCTTCTAAGTTCACTTACAAAATCAACTAAATCATTTATTGCTAATTGATCGCTATCATTTAATTTACCATAAACCGCACTACTAGCATCAACTTTTAATTTGACCATCTTATAACTTTCTACAGCCTCTAATAATCTTTGATATTCTTTACTATCTTTTTTAACTAATCCATTATTAACAATATCATTAAGAACATATTCAACAAAATAGTTAGAATTATTTAAGCCTTCATTTGCACTTTCACTTGGGGTATTAATTTTTAATGCTAAAAAGACATCATCAATATTTCTTAATTTATCATAATTCATATTATAATAAGTATCATATAAAGCAAGAGAAAATAAATCATTATTACCTTTACTAAATTCTAAAATATCAAGAGCCATTTGATTAGTATTATAAGCATAATTACCATTACCTAAAGAATAAGTATTTTGAGCAACAATATCTCTTTTATGCAGATAATCTTCACTATCAGGAAGTGATGTAAGCATTCCGATATTTTGAGAGATATTAACATATTCTTCATTTTTCTTATTCGTATTTTTTATTTCTTTACCGACAATAGTCACGGCCGCAACCGCTAGACCAAAAGTTAAAGCCCTTTTAAATGTTATAATTGGTTTATGTTGTTTAACTGGTTTAAGAGGAACTTTATTTTCTTCATTATTTCTAATTGATTGGGCTAAATAAACTTCCGCTTTATAGATTAAATCAATTGTCTCATCAGCTTTACCACTTAAAACCTCGGCTTTCGTATAATTACTATCATTTAATAATCTTGTTGCGTGCATTATGGCATCTTTCTTAGAAAAAAAAGATGGATACTTTTTCGTAATATACTCAGCAACTTCTCTTGTTTCATCATAATTACTAAATAGATTCCAAACATCAGCATCAGTATATGCATAAGTTTTATTAGCCATTTTTATCACCTATTCTTATTCCATAAATTAAATATACAATATTTACTATCTTGTGTCAAATAACAAGAACAATATATTTACACAATTTAACAAGTCTCATACTTTTAGTATGAGACTTATCTTAAGAATTTATAACATATGTTACATCATAACCATAAAATGATAATATTCTAACTGCTTGTTTACTTTTATGACCTTTATCACATATTATATAATATTTTTTATTTTTATCTAATATTGTTTTATGATTCATTAATAATTTATCATAATAAATATTAATACTATAAGGATTATGTTTTTCTTTATAACTAATTGGATCTTTAACATCTATTAAAATACCCATACTTGGGTTATAATTACTTTCTTTTATTGACTTCACAGATACCACCATTATAAATTATGAAAATATTTATATATTAAATAATTAATAAAACTAACAACCATAAAAATAGGAAGAGAAATAATTCCCTTCCAAAGAGTTAAGTCTATGAGGTTTTTACGAGTTTTCCTTCTCGATTAATCATATACCAACGATGAAAGGATCCGATAAGGTTCCCGTACCAGAGACGATGTAAGTATCCTGGGCGAGATAAAATACAGGTCTTACGAATTCAAGATCATCACCGGAACACATACCGAACTCCAGACCCCACCCGGCGTCCCAGCAGTTATTATTCGAACTCACATCGTCGTACCTCATAACCATCGTCCATTCATAGCCTTCTAGGAATAACCAACTTCTCCGTTCGCTCCAAATGTCGCCGCATTCTCCACTACCTTCCAAACACGAATAAAGAGAATCACTCACTGTCAACAAACCAATTTTCGCCTTCCTATCGATATACGATTTCCATTCAGCCTCCAAGGCACTTCCAGGACCATCTTCTGCATAAGATTCATCTACTATCCCAGTAGGCCAAGAGCTAAATGTTATAATTTCTTGCCATTTTGTATCTAAATTATCATAAAAAGCACTTCCATTTATATTTTTATACAAGCTACTTTGTTCCCAGGAGGTAGCTTGACCTCCTTCATCCCAGGCATATTTTCTCGGCAAAGGATTACTTTTGATCAACTTCATTTCACCTTCTATATTTATTCCTATAATTCGATATATATAGTCATTATCCTCCACACCACTCTTACAACTAGATAAATCATCATATCCAAAACACACATAATTATCAACTACTCCATCGCAAGTTGCCTCTTCTCCAGTTTCAAAATTATAGCCGCAGTTTCCAGCGAACCTTACCATACCTTGCGGGTCCTCGCTTAACAACCCAGCTGGGTAGTAGTGAATTAAGTCAAATCCCGTTCCTCTAAATCCAGCGCTTTCTGTTGTAACCGTTACACTCGGATAAGGCTCTTGACTAAATCTTCCAGAGGCATCTCTTACTCTTCCTTCGATGGTATACTTTGTCCCATCACTTAAATTACTTATTGTACAACTTCCATTTGAATTAGATGCTGTTACCCAACTTCCTCCACTTTTTCTACATTGTCTTTCTATTATTGAGTCTGTTCCACTATAACCTACAATTACTGTTATACTACTTGTATCTTGGGTATTTTTACTTATTGTTGCTGTTGGATTTGTTTTATCTAATGTTATACTCTTAGTTGATGTGATATTTATTTCTGATTCATTCCCTGCTTTATCTTTTACTCTTATATTAACTGTATGACTTCCTTCTATATCTTTTAATGTATAACTTGTATTTAATGTTGTACTACTTGTTGTTTTATAATCACAACTATCTTCATATACACAATAACTATCTATATTACTCTCTTCTATTGTTGCATTATATGTTATTCCTGCTTTATGAGTATATTCTGTACTACTACTTAAGGTTTGATTTGTATCTGCTGTTCCTGTTAAGGTAAATGTATTTACTACTGGTTTTGTTTGATCTACTATTATCTTTGCTGTGGATTTATCTGTTGTTACTGATATATTATTTGCTTTATCTTTTAAATATATATATATTGTTTTTTCTCCATCATTTTTATTTGTTAATGTATATGTACCACTTGTTTCACTTAATGTTTGCCAATTACAATTTTCTATACTATTTGTTTCATTTATACAATATTGTTTTACATCACTTTCATTATCTGCATATGTTACTGTAAATGGTAATTTATCTGTTTGATATGTAAAACTATTATTTAAAGTTGTTCCTCCACTTGTTTTCCCTGTGACATTAAAAGTATTTATTGTTGGTGTTTCATTCTTATCAAAATATAAATCACAATATATTGTTTTACTACTATTTATGGTTATACTTCCATTTATTACTCCATCAGTTAATTCTTGAGTTACAGGTATTGGTGTTATTTCTTGATCACTATAACCTTTACATACTGTTTTAGTTGTATTTAGTAAATAACCACTTGTTGGAAATGCTGTATCAGTTGATAATTCCCAATCTTTTCCATTATAAGTTTGTTCTTTAAGTATACTAAATTCTTTTCTTTCTATTTTACTTACTTTATTCTTTTCTACCACACTAGTATCTTTTTTAAATACTAAAAAAACATTTATTATTGTTAATATTACTATTGAAATTATAATAACTACTCTTTTATTCTTTTCCATAACTTATCTCCTCTCTTTATTGTTTTCATTATAACACATTATATTACAAATTGTAATACATTTTGTGTAACTTACTAAATGTATTACTATAATTTACAATTAAAGAAGGAGAAATTGATATGGAAAAGTTTAAAATTGCTAATATTAATACAGAAAAATCGGTTTTAAAATCTATAAGGCTAAAATATAACACTGTTGAAAAATTAGAAAATTTATCAGTTAAATATAATATATCTATTAATAGGTTAATTAATGAATGCATTGAATATGCTTTAAATAATATTGATGAAAAAGATATTAAAAAAATAAAAAAATAATAGAAAAAAGTTATTAAGCTTAATATCGCTTAATAACTTTTTTTTTTTTAATCTTCATCATCAGAGAAAAAATCATCAAAGAATTCATCATCAGTTATAACATTCTCATTAACAATAACACTGTCAACATCAATATTAACTTTTGGTTTTTGTGTTGGTTCTTCAACTATTTTTTCCTCATCTTCATCATCATCGTCGTCATCATCTAATGATAACATATTACTTATGTTTTCTTCTAATAACGGATTAGGTTTAATATTACCTTCCATTAACTCTTTATTTTGTTGTTTTAATTTTTCTTTTTGTTTTTTCTCTTCTTCATCAAGTTCTTTTAGCTTCCGATCAATATCTTTCATCATATCATCGATACTCATTCCACCACCAAGAGGGCCTCCAACAGGACCACCTATTGAGCTACTTGCAAACGGATTAGGATTCATACTAGGTCTTGATACGGGACTATTTAACATACTATCGCCACCAAAACCACCAAAACCAGATGGTCCAAAAGGGCTAGAACCCATTCCAAATGGATTAGGTGCCGGCATACCACCAAAACCTTGGGTAGGACCAGATTCCATCATTTGTTTTCTTTTGGCTTCGGTAACAAATTTTTTTAAATCAAATAATTCAATTGGTTTAACTTCTCTTTCGGGATAAGTTGCTTCAGGAAAATCTTCGCCCCAATCAATTTTAAAATTAGGTGTATATTTAGTTTTAAATGGACTCATTCTTAACCTAATAATTATGGCATCCCCCAATTTTAATTTTTGTAAATCACTTATTGTAATAAGTGGGGTTGATGCAGTTTTATCTTTATCTTTAGATTTAACTTCACCACACATTTTACTTATTTCTTCCAAAGCTTTTAATTCCGTACTAATTAAATAAACTAAATTACCACAGTTACCACGAATAACTTGGGCAACATTTTCACCATAAACATCATTAAGTTGAGCAAAGTTTTGAATAATAAAAGTAAATCTAATATCTCTACTACGAGCTGCTGATACCATACTATCAACATCTTTAAGTGGAGGCATATTAGCAAATTCATCTAAGATAAAATTAGTTCGATATTGTAATTTCCCACCCGGACTACTTTGAGCTACATCGATTAGAGTTTCATATACTTGTTTAATAAAGATAGTCATTAATGTATGATAAGTCTTTTTTTCATCGTGAATAATCATAAAAACAGCAGTTTTTTCACGCCCAATATCTCGCATATCAAAATCACTATGGGAAAGCATTTCTGATAAATTTTCTCTGGTTGAAAATAATCTTATTTTTTGTCTAAAAGTAGAAAGTAATCCACCCTTTGTATCACTTGGAGCATTAATAACTGTTGAGGCAAACATATACTCATTTGAATCAGGGCCTTTTAAATTAAAATATTCTTTAATAAAATTACTTGTGGCATATCTTTCTTCCCCAACGGTACTCATATAATTTATACTATTTAAATTTACTTCATCTTCTTTAGCATCTTTAAATAAACCTAAAGCAAGCCCAGAAAAATAATCAGCAGAACCTTTTTCCCAAAATTCTGAATCACCTTTATTAGATGGATCATATAAAATATTTAAGGCAACGTCATCTAATAACTCTGTTGATTTATCATAATTACCTTCTTTGTAATATTGATATGGAAGCGATAAAGGATTCCAAGCATTACCTTTATTTGGATCTCTAAAATTCAAAATAATAATTTTATAACCACGACTTTCCAAATTTTTAGCTGTTTTTCTGTAAATTTCACCTTTAGGATCAGTAATAACCATACTTTCTCCCTTTTTAGCTAAAAGATTAACCATTGGAAAAACTAAGTTTTCTGTTTTACCAGAACCAGTTGAACCAATAACTAAGTTATGGTAATCACCATTATCAACCCATATTTCTTTTCCATTATTAATTAAAGGAAGCCCAGCAGCATTTATTTGTTTATCTCTTGGATTAACTTTGACAACTTTACTTGCTTCTTTAATTTCCTTATCTTTTGACCATCTAGCATAACCGTCAGATGGTTTTTCATCAGTAACTTTAAGGCCAATTCCTTTACCTTTATCCTTATCAAAAATATAAGAAGAAACACTGGCAAATATAAAAATTAAAACACCAAAGAATAAACCTAAAGTAAAAGGAAGATAAGTTTTGCTAAAAGCACTAAAAGGAATTAAACCATAAAACGTTCCATTATTAACTAAGCAAAACAAATTAGATATAGCAAGAGCACATAAATATAATAATATTACACAATAAAGAATAAATAAGAAAAAATCTTTAGGTTCTATTTTAAATTTCATATTTCCACTCCAAACTAATCATATTATACTATAAATACTATCTAATAGCAAAAAATATTTTTAGAATTTTTGACTATTTTTTATTTTAACAAATACTATTAAAGCTATTATAAAGAAGAAAAATACTCCTGTTACAATTAAAATACTATTATTGGGTCCAATTTCTTCATTACCTTCATTATTTGAATTATTATTTTGACTATTATTTTGATTATTATTATCATTATCATTTTTATTATTTTTTTCTTTTATTGTTAAATTAATAGGGCTTTTTTTATAATCATCTTTATTAATATGCCATATTAAAGTATTATTTAAATTACTACTAGCATTTGAACTTATAATATCATAATTATTAGCAACATTTATTTTAACATTTAATGATTCAATACCATTATATTCTTCAAAAGCTTTAATATATAATCCGGTACTTATTTTAATTTCATCATCATTTATTTCATAGAAAAATTGAGATAAAGATAAATTAAGAATATTACTATTTTGAAAATCTTCTTTAGGAAAATTATATTTAAAATTCATAACATAATTTCCAAGTTCATTAGTACTCTTTGTAATATCATAATATGATACACCATCGACTTTTTCATTAGTCTCGGAATTAATTGCGGTATCAACATATGATTCAAAAGGTTTAACATAATCTTTAATAATACTATTATCTTCTTCATTCTCCCCAATAACATAGATATTTTCAGTAATAGTATCTTTACCAATATTTAATTCATAATCTACACTACAACCACTAAGCAAAAATAAACTTATTAAACATAAAATTATTTTTTTCATTAAAAATTAATCAACCCACTTTCAAAATCTTCTTCATATGTACTTATCGTATTAGCTTCTAAATAAGCGGTCATATCAATAACTACAACTTCCGGATTATTCATCTTTATTGTTTTTCTACTAATATTAACACCATAAGCATTACCTTCGGCGTGTGAAACATAGTAATAACCTGCTGCTTCATCAACACCCACAATCATCATAATATGATTATTTTTATGTAATAAAATATCACCTGGAGCCCCAATATAGCTGCCATCTGTTGGATGAATACTACCAGGATATCTATTCATAACATTAAGTAAAGAACTTGTGCCCCAATCTTGGAAATAGACACCAGCATTGTGTAATACCCAAGTTACCCAAGCTGTACAATCAGGGCCATAATTTAAATTACCATTTTTAGGAATAATATTAGTTCCCCAATAAGGATCAACACCATAATATTTTGAAGTTTCGTGTTCAATATTTTCACCAGTTGAATAGCTTGTGAAACTATTACCTCGTCCACCACCCCAAGTATAAGGTAGGATAACACCATAATTTTCCGCTAAATATTTAATAGGAATAGTACCTGCCGCAATAATTGCGTTCCTAGAACCAACTCCTGCGGCTAGCACAGCATCTTTAATTAATTCATTTAATTCATTTATTTCTCTGGCTGATAATAATTCCATTAATGACTTTCTTAAAATTGTAGTCGGAATAGATGATTTAGCACTATTATTTATAACTTGAGTCCAATTATCTGTTGCTTCATAAGATCCATAAATTGATTTAATGACTTCTTGACCATCATAATAAAAATCAATAATATCTTGCCAAGTATAATTATCATAATACTCTAAATAAGCAGCCCCATTTTGACTCATACCACCACCGTGATTGCCAGAACAAGGTCCAATTGTTTCCGCTCTATTAGCATAAATCGATAACGATTGACCATTAAAAGGTAATTTAACTTTATCTTTATCTATTTCTTGAAAATGAACACCACCCAAAGTCCATTTACCAAATCTTATATAATAATGACTACTTGTATAATTACCACTTGGATCTAGTGCGGCCGCATCTTCAGCTGTATATACACACGATGCATCATAATTTCCTCTTAATTCATCATTAATAGTAACAATTAAACCTCTAGTTTCATTAACGGCTTCTATATTAATATCATTAATAATATTAGAATTAAATGCTTGTTGAACATCATCAGCAACGTAATAACAAGAATCAATATCATCACCAACTTTGGTTCCATTTTGAACAACATAGGTTCTAGCAGCAATCGCGATAGCTTTTTGAGTTTCAATAGGAAATGCCCCTACTTCAGCTGCTAAAACACCTTGTAGATATTCTTCTATTGACATTTTAACCCCATCTTTAGAAACATCTTTACAAGCTTCATAATATTCATAACCATATAAGCCAATATAATTATTACCACTATGAGAGCTACTTCCAAAGAATATTAATATTATAAAAATAACAAAAATAACTATAGCTCCAATTCCTAGTAATAACATACCATGTGGTGTAGTAAAAAAACTTAAAACAGCTTTACTAACTTTTTTGGCAACGTCTTTACTAACATCTTTAGCTTTATTTTTAATTTTTTCTTTGGCTTTATCTTTTAAATCTTGAGTTTTTTCCTTTAGCATTTCTCCTGGATGCGTCATTTTATAAGCCTTGTCAGAAATAGAGGACATTTTATTATCTAAAGATTCTCTTTTAGCATTAGCATAATTAACTCTATCTCTAGCTTTTTCGAGCAAATTTTTATTATGGGTATTTGATCCATCAGCTTTTACATGCTCATTTTCACTACCCTTATTCATTTGCCAATTACGATTCTTCTCTGCTTTAGCATCTTCTACTTTTTTATCTAATTCTGCTTGTCTTTTAGCATAATAGTTTTTATCATAATGACCTTTTTCATCTTTCGCAACATTATGTTCTTTTTCCCCAAAATCCTCTTTGTCTTCTAAAGGCAATTCTTCTATATTATCATCTAAATTTTCTATATAATCATTATTATTTTCTGAATAATCATTATTATTCTCTTCATTCATTGTTAGTTCACCACCTAACAAACTAATTTTATCATAAAAATTATCTCTTTGAAAGCAATAAGCTTTTATTTACCCTCTAATTCAAAATTTAACATTTCTTTATCATATTTTATTTTATCAATTAGCTTATCTTTTTAATTCTTTTGCTTTGCTAAATTCATAATCATAATTATGAGGCATACTATCTAGTAACTTATTAAATGTATCAATAAAACACATTTTATTAATGCATATTAATTTCTCTTTTAAATAATTATTGTATCTTTCAATTAATTTCTTATTAACTTATTATTGTTTTCATATATTAAATGAGATTTATTTATAATATTTTCTAATTCTTTATCTTTAGAATTATTTATTTTCGAAAGCTTAATATTAGTATAATATACTTGATAATAAAATGGTAAACTATTTAAATTAATATGATGATTATATGCTAATGACTTATTATTATCTTTTTTTATTAAATTAATTATATTACTTTTATAATTAATAAAAATTAAACCAACTTCTATTCCATTTTCTAAGTGTTTTTTTATTACATAATCAACTTCTCCATTAAAAGATGTATAAAAATTTAAATATTCGTTATTATCTTCATTTATTAATAACATATTTTTTTCATTATAAGATTGTCTAAAATTATAATTTAAAATTATATAAGAAAATAAACATAACAATATAAAACTAATAGTAACTAAACACACATATATTAAAATATTAATATATTTATTTTTCCTTTTAACTTTACCATTCATTAATTCATTTATAGAAATACCTAATTCTTCACATAATGGTTTAAACAAAGATAAATCAGGCATATTCTTACCATTTTCCCAATTACTGATGGAACGATCTGATACACCTAATTTTTCTGCTAATTCTTTTTGAGATAACTTTTTTTCTTTCCGCAATTTAGCGATAAACTTACCAATTTTTTCTTGATCCATAATACTCTCCTTGTTTTAATATTACAATAAGATTTAAATTTTGCATATGAAACATTACTGGAGTTAATACTTTTTAGATAATCTTAATATTTTCTATTAGTTTATTTTTCTTTTCTTTTTCTAATTCTTTAAGGCTTTTCTTTGGGGTGGGTAAATCTTCTGGCATTGTTCCACCATTTTTTTCAATAACATCCCTAATATTTTTGCCAACAATATAATGGGCTTCATTTGCATCATTTTCAGTTTTAATATTATCTCTTTTTAACTTAGATTCTGTTTGTGAAATTCTAAATAAATTAGCTGCAAGTTCTTCACTTCCCATATTATCTAAAATATCTTCTCGATATCTTAATCCTTTCCTTTTGGCTATATCATCTGCTGTTTCGCCATTATATAATTCTCTATAACCAGCATTATGAAATTGATCAAAGTTTTTTACTCCCGCATTCCTTGCAGCAATATTTAATGAATAATTACCTTTTCTAGTTAAATTCCTTTGATAAAATCTTTTTTCATCTTCTGTTAATTTACTATACTCTTTTTCATTGATCTCTTGCTTTCTTGTTTGAACAGCAAAATATGTTTGGCCAAATGCAACTGCTTCATATTTTGGATTAGCATTTTGGACAATTAAATAACAAGCGTATCTACTTAACTTATAATCAATAATTGTCTTAGTTGAAACTCCAGTATTTACTATTTTGGTGTTAACACCAAAATTGGAATTAATATTGTTATTACTTTGAGAACAAGCTATTTGTGCTTTTTCAATTACAATAGCAAAATATCGCCATTCTTTATAGCCAAGAATTTTTTGCAATTCTCTAGCACACCAGTATTCCCTACCATTCTCATCCACGTGCTTAATACTTTCAAAATCTGCAGGACTATTTTCCATTTTTATAATTTCTTCGTTCATTTTCTTTTCCCCCTTACTTGAACCATTATCATTTTATCATTAAAACATATGTTTGTAAACAAAAACTTTTAACTTTTCAAAGAAAATGTAGAAAAAGATTTCAAAACTATTTTTACTAATTTAATTTATTTTCTTTATCTTGATACTTACTAAAATGGTTATAGCAAAGCTCTTCAGCTCTGTCTAGAGATTAAATAATAACTTCTAAAATAGAAATAACAAACCCCACACAAGGATTTGTTATATTATTAATTGTGTCAATTCAAGATAGAAAGCATCCCCATAAAATATTGATTCAGAATTGTTATTAACTAATATAAATGTGGCTTCTTCATTAGTTAAAGTATTTTCTTTTAATACTAAATTAACTTCATTATTAGTTATTTTAATATTAGATTCATTATTCTTATCTTTACTATTACAACCATTAAGTAAAAATATCATAATTGTTATAATTATAAATCTTTTCATATTATTCTAAAGTTAGTGATTCTAATACTTTTATAATATCTTCTTTTTGCTTTTCATTGGCCGTGGCTGCAAAATCTTCATAAGAATCAAAATAATTATCATTAGGGAAACCTAAACTATAAAAAACATTATTATAAACAAAGTGGACAAAAGCAGCAGTACAAGGATTGCCTAAGTAAATTATACTTACTTCAACTCCTAAAGACTTTATATAATATTTTTCAAAATAAGTATTACCAGAAACCAAAAAATCGGGTTCTTTAGAAGCAATTTTTGTGTCTATTGAAATGAAAAAACTTGATTCCATTTTCAAACTTGATTTATCACGATTAACCATACCAAAGGCAATTGAAGCTATCTTTCCATCTTTTATACTTGGACCATACACCTTAAATAAATCACTATCATAATAATCACTTTTTAATAATTTAAAACCAAGTTTTTCTTCTATTTCTGCATACGTATAATAATTCTTCTCTTCAAATAATCTACTATCATAATCTTTATCTATTACAGCTTCTGAAGTAATTTTTTTAATTCCTCTTTCTTCATTAATATCTATTTTCATATGATTAATTATTTTGCTTGCACTTACGATACCAGCAAAAGATACAAAGACCACTAATAATAAAATGTAGGCATACTTTAATTTAAAACTTCTTGTTTTTTTATTATTTAAGACATTATTTTTTATTTCATCATATTCATTATCAGTTAAATTAACATTTTTAAAAAACTCTTTATATTTGTTTTCAAAATTTTTCATTTAAATTCTCTCCATTTCTTTTTTTAATAAATTTTTAGCCCTTTTAAGTCGCATTTTTATACCTGATTCACTTAATTTTAAGATATTAGCAATTTCTAAAATACTATAGCCTTCAAAATAATATAAATATAGTGGAATTCTGTATTTTTTCTCCAAAGATTTTAAAGTATCAAATATTTCTACATTTGTTTTTAGATTAGAAAAACTATAACTTTTCTTTTCATCTTCATAATTGGTAACTTTTCTTTTCCAAAAACATTTATTATAATTTTTAGATTTATTTATTGCCACTCTCATTAACCATTTCTTGATTATTAATTCATCATCAGGTAAAGATAAAATATTTTTATATAATTCCACAAATGTTTCTTGTAAAATATCTTTAGAATCATCAATATTAAGAGTATAACTATAAATTAATCTAAATATATCTTGTCTAAAGGTATTAAATATTTTGCTAAACTCTTCAGTCATTTTCCACCTCTTATTGAAAGCTTTCATAAATAATAACAATTTAATTATACAAAAAGTCACAACAATTTGTATTCTTTTTAAATTTATAAAAAACACAATTAAGAAAATTAGTTTATAAAAATGGTTATGATTATGAAATAAAAGATATTTGTCTTAAAAAATTTGATCTTGCTAAAGCACTTAATATAACGGAATTCACTCACTCTGATCACGTATATTTAGGTGAAGGTGATTGGGGAAGAAAAAATGAAAGTACATCCGGACATTGTCCATCTTCTTTATTTACTACTGATACAGAAGAAGATGTAATACTTAGATTAAGAAAACATAATATTTTTCAAAAGAAATAAATTTTAAAAATAATTTATAACGTAATGACAGTTTATTAAATATTTAAAAAAACTACTAAAATGGTGATGAAAGAAAATTCATCACTTTTTAATTTTTCTGTCACAAAAAATTGAAGTAAAAAAGCTAATCTATTATTTATAGGATTAGCAAACTTAATTTCATAACATTTCTTTAAATAACTTATATGCATAATATAAACCAATTAAAGAACTAATAGCAAATATTAATATATCGTAATTATAAAACATTCCATTTTGAACAAAATTTAATATAAAATCAATAATACATACAATTAGGGCAATTACATTGAAGACTAGCAATAATACTTTATACTTCTTTTTATAAAATATATAATTTAAAATTAATAAAAGACAGTATACAATATATTCAAAAGCCATTATTTTAAATACATACCAAGTATTATTGAGCATAGAAATTATTTTAATGGTTTCTTCATTTGTAAGATCTAAAATTACATTTATATTTGCTCCAATGGAAGAAATAGAAATATATCCAGCCCATAAAAAGAATAATAAAGGGACAAGAAATACACTACTTAATAAAACGTAATTTTTAATTTTTTCCCTTTTACTTAAATTCTTATTATTTTTCTTTATCATCTTTACATCTTCCCTAATCTATTTAATTTTACCATACTGTTTCAAAAAAAGACAATAATTAATTTTATAATTCTACTGAAAGATTTTTTGACTTTTGAAAAATCTTTCAGTATAAAGTAATCGGTGATACAATGATAAAAAGAGAACATTATTTAAAAAAATAAGAGAATTTTATGATTCAGATTTAATTAAAATTATAACTGGAATAAGAAGATGGGGAAAATCTATTATCTTAGATCAAATAATGGCTGAAATAAAAAAAATAAGCTTTAATATAATACTCCTGCGACCTAACAGTTAACAATTAAAATATTTTTTTATAATTTTAAATTTTCAATTGATAATTTCACGACAAATTCGGCTCATTTTAAATTTTTTAAATATTTGTCGGTTAAAATATAATCTACATTTCTAATCTGCTTTTCATCTAGACTTTTCAGTATTTGATCCTAATCATTTTTTTCTAAAACATAGTATCCATTAATAAATTTGCCAAAAACATAATCGCCACTTTTCCATTCAATAATTAAATATTGTTTTCCTAAAATCTTTTGATAAGTATATTTACATAAAGTATCTGGTAAAATTAAATTTATAATAAAATTCGTGAATTGACTTCAAAAAAATTGTCATAATTGTATGTGTTTTTGGACGCACAAAAAACAAACCCTTTATTTATAAAGATTTGTTTCATATTCTTTATTGACACTGGCTACAGTTTGTTGTTATATATTTTTGATTACTTGCATTAATATTATTTTTATTTGTATAACTTAAAAAGCCATCATCTATCAAAGGTTTAATAATTTTTTCTCTGACATATCTTCTAGAATTAATATTAAGATAAGTTTTAATTTCAACCATTGATTTAGGTGTCGCGCAATATTCTAATACTTTTTTTTGATATTTTAACACTTGACTTTCTTGACCACTTACTTGACCACTTTCTTGACCACTTTCTTGACCACTATGAACTACATTTGTATTTCTAAAGATTACTTTAAAACTATCTCTTTCTTCATAAAATTCAGGTTCTGGTAATCCATAATTTTTCATTTCACGTATCATAGTTGGAATACCAGAGTGTCTATTTTCAATTACAGAACCTTTTTCTTCTAATATTCTTACTATAGTTGTATTTCTTGCTTCCATAGTAGTTGCTGTTCCTAGTTTTTCTATTCTATTTGTTCCATATAAAGCACCAGGATTTATAATTTCAAGTTGGAAAGCCGCCAAAAGCTTTCTTGACTTCAATTCTATTAGTTTCCGTTTTATATTTTTTTATATATTCTACAGCTTCTATGATTTCTTTTGTTTCCATATAAACCTCCTATCAAAATAATTATAGCTTATTTTTGCCTATTTTTACAATAATTTATAATTTTTTACTCCTAATAATATAAAAAAACAAACCCTTTATTTATAAGGATTTGTTTCATATTCTTTAATGGCGCCCGATGTAGGACTCGAACCTACGACCTAACGGTTAACAGCCGTGCGCTCTACCGACTGAGCTAATCGGGCATTACTCCAATAGTATAATACTATTTTTATACTATTGTCAAGCAAAGTTTATAAAAATGTTAAACCTTTTTTAAAATGTTACATAAAGATTTTTTTAAAATGTTACAATTCAATATGATAAAATATATCTTCAG